>CAMAWZ010000047.1 GCA_945861995.1 Pseudorhodobacter antarcticus | reverse complement strand
GCCTTTGAAATCGACGCCAAAGTTCAGCCCAAACACCACCAGCGAAACCGCCGTCAGGATCATGGCCAGAACAGATGCGCCAAAAGTCACATATTGCGCTTTGAAAAAGTCGATGTTGGTCTTTTCGGGAACCAGCCGCAAACGCCAAGCCATGACTGCCTCTTATACGATGATGCTGGCTGGACGGCGCGCGTTCAGCCACAGGGTGATGATCAGGCGGGTGACATAAACCGCCGTGAACATCGATGTGAAAATACCTATGCCAAGGCTGATTGCAAATCCGCGCACAGGGCCAGAGCCGATCCAGAACATGATGATGGCGGTGATAATCGCGGTCACGTTACTGTCCATAATGGAGGAAAAGGCGCGTTCGAACCCCAGCTCAATGGCGCGGGCGGGGGCTTTGCCTTCGCGCAGTTCCTCGCGGATACGCTCGTAAATCAGCACGTTCGCATCCACCGCCATGCCCATGGTCAGCACGATACCCGCAATGCCGGGCAGGGTCATGGTTGCGCCAATGGTCGACAGAACGGCCAGCAAAAGCGCAATGTTGATGGCCAGCGCGATATTGGCCATGACGCCAAAGATGCCGTAGCAGGCGATCATATACACCACGACCGCCACCATACCGATGATGGCCGCCGTGCGGCCCGCGGCAATACTATCTGCGCCCAGTTCAGGGCCAATCGTGCGTTCTTCCAAAAAGGTCATCTTGGCAGGCAAGGCCCCTGCCCGCAGCAAAACGGCCAGTTGAGTGCTTTCCTCGATGGTGAAATTACCCGTGATAATGCCCGATCCGCCCGTGATATGCGCCTGAATGGTGGGGGCAGAGATCACCTGATCGTCCAGCACAATGGCAAAGGGCTTGCCAATATTCTCGCCCGTATAATCGCCAAAGGCGCGACCGCCGCTGGGGTTAAACCGAAAATTCACCGCAGGTTGGCCGTTTTGGTCAAAGGCGGGCTGCGCATCGGTCAAATCTTCGCCGCCGACAACGGGGGTTTCTTCGATGATATAATAGGTGCCGTCACCCTTTAGGTCGGGCACCAATTTGTTGCGCGGGCCAGCGTCGGCGCTGGCATTGCTGGTGATAGAGACGACGGGGTTAAAGGTAAGCTTGGCCGTGGTGCCGATAATCGCCTTTAGCTCGGCCGCGCTGCCCAAACCGGGGACTTGGATCAAAATTCGGTCATTGCCTTGGCGCTGAATCGTCGGCTCGCGCGTGCCAACCTCGTCGACGCGGCGGCGGATGATTTCTAGGCTTTGCTGCAAGGTGCGCACATCGGTTGCGCTTTTTTCGGCATCCGACAGTTGCAGGACAAGAACTTTGCCTTCGGATGTGATGTCCAAATCGCTTTGGCCAGCCCCCGTCAGCGTGGTGACGGCATTTCCCAAACCGCGCACGGCGCTCAGCGCCGCTGGCATTCCTTCAGCGTTAGAGATTTCCACCCGCAGCACATCGGGCGTGCTGGCCACGCGCTTGATCGCGCCTGTTTGACCCCGCAAATCGCGCAGCACGTCGCGCACTTCGGGCCAAAGGCTGTCCATCCGCTGGGCATAGGCATCGGCGACCTGCACTTCGGCCAACAAATGCGCGCCGCCGCGCAGATCAAGGCCAAGGTTCATCAGGCTCGAAGGCAAAAAGCTGAGCCATGCCGCCAGCGCCGCAGAATCTGCCGCCCCGCCTTGGTCTGCAATCGCTTGCGCGTCGTTATGCGCCTCGACCTGTGCGTAAAACAGATTGGGCATTGCCGCAGCAATGCCCCAAAGCGCAATCAGCACGATAATCGTGCGTTTCCACAGCGGCATGATCAACATGATAGGGGCTCTTTACGCTTTTGCGGGTTCGGTTTTGTTCATCACCGAAACAACGGTGCTTTTGATGATTTTCACCGTCACGCCCGTGGCGATTTCCACTTCGATGGTGTTGTCATCGCCCACTTTGGTGACTTTGCCAACAATGCCGCCGCCCGTGAGCACCTGATCGCCGCGGCGCAGCGCATCGATCATCGCTTTCAGATCTTTCATCTTTTTTTGCTGCGGGCGGATCAGCAAGAAATACATGATCGCGAAAATCAACACCAGTGGCAGGAAAGAGGCGATGGCAGAACCTTGGCCAGCAGCGCCTGCGGTTTGGGCAAAAGCGGGGGAAATCAACATAACATATTCCTGTTGTTGCAAGGCCGCGCAAAAGGGGCAGCCCAAAGGTTTTCGATTGCGCGCACCCTATAGGCGCGGGCGGCGATAGGCAAGGCGCGGCAGCGCCCCCCAGCCATAGGTGGGTGTTCACGTATCTGTGCGCAAGTTCGCCAAGCGGGTTATGGACGAAATCGCTTTGCGGTCTTTGGTGCGGCTAGGGGTGGGCAGCAAGGTCTTTCCCGCCGCGAAAAAATGCAGTAACACACCGCAAAATAACAGGTGGCCCATGCACGATATCAAGTTTATTCGCGACACTCCCGATGCTTTTGACGCCGCTTTGGCGCGGCGCGGCTTGGCTGCGCAGTCGCAGGACATTTTGGCGCTGGACAATGCGCGGCGCGGCGCCATTTTGGCCGCTGAAACCGCCCAAGCGGCGGCGAATTTGGCGGCCAAAGACGTAGGCTCGGCCAAAGCGCGCGGGGACACTGCCGAATTTGACCGCTTGCGCGCCCAAGTGGCCCAGTCCAAGGCCGAGATTGCCGCAAAAACCGAAGAGGCTGCGCAAAAAGATGCCGAATTGCGCGATATGTTGATGCGCATCCCCAACCTGCCGCTGGAAGAAGTGCCGTTTGGCGCCGATGAGGCTGGCAATGTCGAGTTGCGCAAATGGGGCAGCCCCCGCGCCTTTGATTTTCAGCCGCTGGAACATTTTGACATTCCTGCCGCCAAGGCGGGGCTTGATTTTGAATGCGCCTCCAAACTGTCTGGCACGCGCTTTGTGATCTTGCGCGGGGCCATTGCCCGTGTGCACCGCGCTTTGGGCCAGTTCATGCTGGATTTGCACGTGACGCAGCACGAATTGCAGGAAACTTGGACGCCTGTTCTGGTTAAGGAAGAGGCGATGTATGGCACCAATCAATTGCCCAAATTCGCCGAAGACAGCTATCAAACCACCAATGGGTGGTGGCTGATCCCCACATCAGAAGTGACCCTGACCAATACTGTGGCGAATGAGGTGTTAGAGGCATCCGCATTGCCGCTGCGCCTGACCGCTCTGTCGCAATGTTTCCGTTCCGAAGCAGGGTCTGCGGGGCGCGATACAACAGGCATGCTGCGCCAGCATCAGTTTGAAAAGGTGGAAATGGTCACCATCTGCGCTGCAGATCAGGCACTTGCCGAACATGACCGCATGACAGCCTGCGCGCAAGCCGTGCTAGAGGCGCTGGAAATCCCTTATCGGACAGTTGTTCTGTGCACGGGTGATATGGGTTTTGGCGCGCAAAAGACCCATGATCTAGAGGCGTGGTTGCCTGGGCAGAATAAATACCGCGAAATCAGTTCGGTTTCCACCTGTGGAACGTTCCAAGCGCGGCGCATGAACGCGCGGGTCAAGACACCCGCAAAGCCAGAATTTGTTGCTACGCTGAACGGGTCGGGCCTTGCCGTGGGGCGCTGCCTGATTGCGGTCTTGGAAAATGGGCAACAAGCGGATGGGTCGGTTGACCTGCCCGCAGCCCTGCACCCCTATTTGGGCGGAAAAACGCGGCTGTCAGTGGATGGGCAGTTGATTTAACGCGGCTTTTCGGGCGTAGTGGGGCATGATCAAAACATATCTCCCCCCCGCATTGACGCTGATCGTAGGCCTTGTGTTCGCCGCCGCCCCCGCCTTTGCCCCCGAATTTCGCGGCTATGCGGCGGGGCAGTTGCCTGTTGCAATTGACCGCCATGCGGTTCAACCGGCTGGTTATGCCTTTTCGATATGGGGGGTGATTTTCCTGTGGCTGCTCGCCAGCGCGGCTTATGGATTGTGGCGGCGCGCAGATCATCCGGCGTGGCGCGCAACCCGCCCTGCCCTGATCGGCGCGATGCTGATGGGCAGCCTGTGGCTGTTTTTGGCGTCATCAAACCCGCTCCTGGCCACGGCGGTTATTTTGGTGATGGCGGCCCTTGCCCTCACGGCCTTTCTGCGGGCAGATGTGGCGGTTGATCGCTGGATCCTATCTGCACCCTTAGCGATTTTCGCAGGCTGGGTCAGTGCGGCATCATTGGTGTCGGTTGGCATCATGCTGGGCGGGTATGGGCTGCTGCCGCATCCCACCGCAGCCCTAGTTATGGTCGCGGTTCTTTTCGCCGCCGCCCTGTTTATCCAATCGCGCCAGCCGCTTATGCCCGTTTACGGGGCCACAGTGGTTTGGGCGATTGTCGCCGTCGCAGTGGTCAACCGCACCGAGTATCCCATGATTGCAATCGCCGCCATTTGCGCCGCGCTGATCATGGCCGCTGGAACAATTTGGCTGCGAGCCAAAATCCGCTAGCCGCGCAAAATCTGCCCGCTTCCTAACTCTGCAAATATCCTGGGGGGAGGAGCGCAGCGACGGGGGGCAAAGCCCCCCTTAGTCTTTCGACCACCCACCATCCATATGCTTGCGCAAACGGCTTGGGGTGTGAAATTTGGGGTTCTTGAACGGGTTTTTATCGCCTTGGCCCCTGAACGTCAGGCGGATCGGCGTGCCAGGCAAGTCGAAATGCTGGCGCAAGCCATTGACCAGATAGCGTTTATAGCTGTCGGCCATTTCGTCGGCATGGCTGCACATCACGATAAATCCTGGCGGGCGCTGTTTGACTTGGGTCATATAGCGCAGTTTGATGCGCCGCCCTTGCGGGGCTGGTGGCGGGTGGCTTTCCACCATTGCGCCCAGCCATGTGTTAAGGCGGGCCGTTGGCACACGGCGGTTCCATACTTCATGCGCTTTCAGGATCGCGTCATGCAGGCGGTCAAGCCCGCGCCCCGTTTTGCCCGACACTGTGATCAGCGGCGCGCCGCGCAGTTGCGGCAGCAGGCGTTCGAACATTTCTTTCAGTTCGGCCAGCTTTTCCTGCTTTTCGCCCTCTAGATCCCATTTATTCACCGCCACAACCACAGCGCGGCCTTCGGTTTCGGCAAAATCGGCGATGCGCAGATCTTGCACCTCGAACGGAATTTCAGCGTCCAGAAGCACCACAACCACCTCGGCAAAGCGCACGGCGCGGATGCCATCCGATACCGACAGCTTTTCCAGTTTTTCATTGATACGCGCTTTTTTGCGCATACCTGCCGTATCGAATATTTTGATCGGCGTGCCCCGCCAATCGGCGCGCACAGATATGGCATCGCGGGTGATCCCGGCCTCTGGCCCTGTCAGCAGGCGGTCAAAGCCCAAGATTTTGTTGATTAGCGTGGACTTGCCTGCGTTTGGACGGCCAATCACAGCAATCTGCAGCGGTTTTTGCAGCGTGGGGCGAAAGGATTCAACATCGGCTTCGGATTCGGCATCCTCGTCGGAAATGTCCACCTCGATCAGTGGGGCGTTTTCGGCCTCGCGCTCGGCAAATTCGCCTTCCAGCGGGCGCAGGGCGTCGTAAAGATCGTCCATCCCCTCGCCGTGTTCGGCCGAGAGGCGGATCGGCTCGCCCAGACCAAGGCTCCACGCCTCGATTGCGCCGCCATCCCCAGCGCGGCCTTCCGCTTTGTTCACGCCCAAAACCACCCGCGCGCCCTTTTTACGCAGGATATCGGCAAAAACTTCGTCCGTGGCGGTGATACCCACGCGGCCATCAACCAAAAACAGGCAGATATCCGCCATATCCACGGCGCGTTCGGTCAGGCGGCGCATACGGCCCTGAAGGCTGTCATCGGTGACATCTTCCAGCCCTGCCGTGTCAATCACGGTAAAACGCAGATCGAACAGCTTGGCATCGCCCTCGCGCAGATCGCGCGTCACGCCGGGTTGGTCATCGACCAGCGCCAGTTTGCGTCCAACAAGGCGGTTGAACAGGGTTGATTTGCCCACATTCGGGCGGCCAACGATGGCTAGGGTGAAACTCATGTGCGGTATCCTGACTGCAAGGGTGTCCCTTACACGTCAATGCGCCTAACGGAAAGCGTGAAGTTGCCCGTTTTGCCCCATGACCAGCAGCATACCGCCCACAAGCGCGGGGGATGATGCCGCACCTGACGGAATTTCGGCCTGCCCCACGATCGCGCCTGAGGCAGGATCGAACAGGCGCAGCGTGCCATCCCCTGATGCGACCACGATATGTCCGCCCGCCAGGACGGGCCCGTAATGGGCGGTGATGCCTTTGAACCGCTTGGGTTTTTCGTTTTTGAAATAGGGCATGATTTGAGCCCAAATCACCGCGCCGTCATTTGCGGACAGCCGTACAAGACGGGCCTGATCGTTCACCACAAAGACCGAACCGCCCACCACCAAGGGCGCGTTCAGCGCGCCTTCGCCTGCTGTCCAAATTCGCTGGCCCGTGGCCGCCGACAGGGCAGCGGTTTTGCCCGCAGCACTGCCCACATAAATGGTGCTACCCTCAACAACAGGATCGCCCGTGACATCGCCAAAGCCTGCATAGGCGCGGCCCAAACGCTCGCCCGCGATGCCCGCTGTCCACAGTTGATCGCCGTTTTCTGATACGGCAGTCAACTGCCCCGCCGAAAAAGGCAGATAGGCCGTGCCGTTTGACACCGCAATCGCCCCCGCGCCCAGCATACCGCCCGCGCGCGGCGCGCCTTCGATCTGCCAGACAATGCGGCCCGTGCCCGCATCCAGTGCGGCCGCCGACCCGTTGCGCCCCAGCGCATAAACAGTGCCGCCCGATACTGTGGGCGGGCCAGACAGCGCGCCGTCCAGCCGCTGACGCCACTGCACAGCGCCCGAATTTGCAGCCAATGCCACCACTTCGCCTGCGCCCGTCGTCACAAAAACTGTGCCGCCGCCCAGGGCCACGCCGCCACCCGACACATCGGCATTGTTGTCAAAACCAGGCAAAACGCTTGCTTGCCAAATCACCGCGCCATCTTGCGTCAGCGCCGTGACGCCGCCGCCTGCGTCTATTGCAAAAATACGCCCGTCTGCGGCCACGGGACTTGCGGCGATACGACCAGTGCGGCTGTTGCCTTGGCCAATCTTCACGCTCCACACCCGCTGCGGGGCGGCAGATAGGGTGCCATGCGGCAGCGAATGGCTGGCCGATCCCGCACGGTGTGACCAATCGCCAAGTGCACTGGCACGGGGCAAAGCGATGTTCACCGAAGCATTTTCCGCCTCGGCGGCGGGGCTCGCAGGGGTGCCATCTTCGTTGAGAGTTTGCTCTAGAGGGGTCCGCACAGAAAAGCGTGGGCCATCCAGAACCACTTCACGCTCGCATGCCGCCAAGACAAGCACCATGGCAAGGCCCAGCCCCGCCCCCCGCCTACCAACGTTTTGATAACCCATCTTCGCATCCCCCTTTGCGCTGATTTCTTTGGCACAGGCCAAAGGCAGCATTAACCCGCGCTGGTGCCAGCGCCCGCGATTTGCGGCACCGTGCCCCCAAGCGCCACAATGGCCTGCGAGGCGCGGGCAATCAAGCCATTTGGTGCGGCTTGATCTTGGACAAGGGCAGATAGGGCGGCAATTGCTTCGTCCTTTTTGTCCTCTTCAATCAACAAATAGGCCAGCTGCTCGCGCGCAAGCAAATCAAAGGCACGCCCTGTAATCGCCTCTAGCGCAGTGCGACGATCCGCAAGCGGCAGATCAGCCCCCGCCAGCATCACACGGCGCAGGCTGGCCAAATCGCGGTAAAGCTGCGGCTCGGCAGGATCGGCGGCCACATCCGCCAGCGCTGTCACTGCGCCTGCTTTGTCAGCGGCAGGATCGGATGCCAAAATCAGGGCTTTCAACGCCTTTTGGCTGCCTGTGGCGGGCACTTCGGCAAGGGCTGCGGCGCGGGCAGCTTCCTCGCCCAGATCCAGCGCATCCAGCAAAGCATCGCCAAAGGCCTGAGCGCTGGCGGCATCGCGTGCGCTGCTGTATTCGCGCCAGCCCGTGCCGCCAACGACCAGCACCACCAAAAGCCCACCAATCCAGCCATATTTGCGAAAGGCCGCAAACAGGCGGTCGCGGCGCACCTCTTCGGTGACCTCGTCGATAAAGCTGTCGGGATTGCTCATGGCGGGCCTTTATTTCTTGGGCTTTACGTTGCGCCCTTCATATACGCAAGCGCGCGCCCTTGCCAAGCCCCCCGCCCGAACCTGCCCTGCCCTTGGCACATGGGGGCCGCTGGATGCGCGCACCATTTTTGCCGCAATAACGGCCCAATTTAACCACAGGTTAAGCCTAACCAGCGTTAGATCATCTGTGCGTTGTGGCAAAAACCTGCCGAAACTGGCGCGCAGCAGCCGGTTGTAACCCTTGACGAGTGCTTTATGGAACTTGCCATTCTTGCCAATGTTTTGCTGTTTATCGGCACCTTCGCCCTTGATTTCATCAATGGCCAAACGAACGGCGCAGATAACACTGCTGGTGATGATGATCCCACCTATGATTTTGCCCAAAACGGCACGGCGGGCAACGATACGGTTTCGGCCCAAAACGAAAACACCAAATTCACCCTTGGCGCGGGCGATGATCTGCTGTTAGGCTCGGCGGGGGATGATTTGGGTCTGCTGGGCAGCGGGAATGACACTGCGTCAATGGGCAGCGGCGATGATCTGGCTTACGGCGGGGCGGGCGATGATTCGATTTGGGGGGCGCTGGGGGATGACACGATATTTGGCGAGGAGGGCGACGATACGCTGTCGGGCCTGTCGCCGCTTTATGGCGGTCTGAACACGGCAACAGCCCCCGATGGGCAAGACCAGTTGTTTGGCGGCGCGGGCAACGATCACTTGATCCTTGGGCGCGGCGATCAGGGCACGGGCGGCGCGGGCAATGACGTGTTTGATCTGGATATGCGCTGGAACGACGGGGACGAGCGCATTTTGGTGCAGGATCTCCAGCGCGGCGCAGATCGGCTGAACATTATCTATCCACGCGAATTTAACAGCGCTGGCGCGCCTATCACGCCCAATCTGACCATTGATCTGTCGGCCAACGGGCAATCCAGCGTGATCCGCCTGGATGGGAGCGTGGTGGCCACGCTGGCGGGGGTGACCAACCTAACGTCAAGCGACATCACGCTGGTGCCGTCATCCGTAACAGACAGCAATTATGCGCCCGCCAATTATGCCGAAGAACGGTTTGGAACAGCGGGCGCAGATACATTAAGCGCCAGTAAAGGCACGGGATATTTCGCTGAAAGCGGCAATGACACCTTCACAGGCTCTGGCGCAGCCGATTACGCCGACATGGGCGCAGGCAATGACAGCGCCGATATGGGCGCGGGCAATGACAGCGCGCTTGGCGGGGCGGGCGCAGATACACTGGCGGGCGGCGCAGGCAGCGATACGCTGCTGGGGGGTGCAGGCGCTGACAGTTTGAGCGGCGGTTTGGACAATGACAGTTTGGGCGGCGGGGACGGTACCGACACTCTTGCGGGCGACGGGGGCAATGACACGCTGGATGGCGGGCTTGGCGATGATGGCGTCTTTGGCGGTCTGGGCAATGACCAATCCTTTGGCGGCGCGGGCAATGATCTGATCGAAAGCGGCGCGGGCAGCGATCAGTTGTTTGGCGGCGCAGTCGATGACAGTTTGCGTGGCTATGGCGTGGGCGGCGATAACACCTCAACCGCCGCGCAAAATGACGGGGCCGATACGCTGAACGGCGGCGAAGGCAACGACGCCATTTGGGCAGGCGCAGGCGACATTGCCTTTGGCGGCGCGGGAACTGACCGCTTTTTGCTGACCGAGGCGCAGTTTGGCTCAACAGCGCTGACGCGGATCGAAGATTTCGCCGCTGGCGAGACGATTTTGATCAGTTATGCCGCCGCCGATGGCGCGCCTGTCATCACTCTTGCGCCCTCGCCCATAGCGGGCGAGGTGAATGTGCTGGCGGATGGCAATGTGATTGCCCGTGTGGTGGATAAAACGGGCGCGCTGACGTTGGGGGCGATTTCAACCGCCCCAATCACGCCATAAGCGATCACAAACAGGCCGTATTTGGGTCATGCTTTCAACGCATCCCTTAGGTAGAAAAATCCATAGATGAACTTAACCTTTGCGAGTTATTCATGGATCTTTCCTCTATCCGTACGGCCCTAAACGGATTTGCAAATGCCACGCCAGTACCTGCGCAAGATTTGCGCAATTCGGCCGCAAGCCCCTTTCTTTTGGGCGCAGAGGCGCGGGTCTTGCCAGATCAATTTCCCGCCCCTGTTGACCAGCTTTTGGATCTGAACGCGCGCGAGACGTGGCAGGCGGAACTGCTGACCGATTTCACCCAAAGCGATGCTTTGGAAATTGATTACCCCTGCGGGCAACCCGAACCTGTGGTGACGCTGAACTATAACGTCACCATGGCCGCGACAGAAATCAGCCTTGATGGCGTGATCGTGGCTTTGGTGCAAATGCGCCAAGGCGAAGGCCCGCTGAATGCCCGCGCGATCAAACTGATCCCCGATCTGGGGCTGGCCGCACAGATCGGCGCGCAGTAAGTTTCGCCCTTTACTGTGCCGCCACGTCGCTTGAATGGTCTTCCTCGCCCGCCGATTGGCGCGCCCACATGGCGGCATATTTACCCCCCTTTGCCAGCAGCGCATCATGCGTGCCAGATTCGGTGATGACGCCGCCCTCAAGCACAAAAATCGCGTCCGCATCAGCGATGGTGGACAGGCGGTGCGCAATCATCAGCACCGACCGCCCCTGCCCCATTTCGCGCAAGGATACCTGAATATCCTGTTCAGTTTGCGTATCGAGCGCAGAGGTCGCCTCGTCCAAAACCAAAATGGGCGGATTTTTCAGCAAAGTGCGGGCGATGCCGACGCGCTGCTTTTCACCGCCCGACAGCTTTAGCCCGCGCTCGCCCACGGTCGTGGCGTATCCTTGCGGCAAGGATACGATGAAATCATGAATTTTCGCGGCTTTTGCGGCTGCCTCGACAGCGCTTTGCGGCGCGTCAGGGTTACCATAGGCAATGTTGTAATAGATCGTATCGTTGAACAAAACGGTGTCCTGCGGCACGATCCCGATCATCTGATGCAGCGATGTTTGCGTGACATCGCGCAAATCTTGCCCGTCAATGCGCACAGCGCCGCCCGTCACATCATAAAAGCGGAACAAAAGCCGCGCGATGGTAGATTTGCCCGCCCCCGACGGGCCAACAAAAGCCACCCGCTGCCCAGGTTTCAGGGTAAAGGACAGACCCTTTAGGATGGCGCGGTCGGGATCATAGGCAAACTGCACGTCGTCAAAGGTCACCTCGCCGCCTGTCACCACAATCGGCTTGGCGTTTGGCGCGTCAATCACTTCGGCGGGTTGGCCAAGCAGGCCGAACATCTCGCCCATATCGACCAGCGCCTGACGGATTTCGCGGTA
>CAMAWZ010000046.1 GCA_945861995.1 Pseudorhodobacter antarcticus | reverse complement strand
GGTCACCAAAAAACCGGTATTGACCGAATTTTTCGCCCTGTTCCCTGCCACAGTTGAATTGGGTCTGTGCGCGATACTTCTTGCCACGGCCATCGGCATTCCTTTGGGTGTGATGGCAGCGCTGAAACGCGGCACGATGTTTGATCAGTTGACCATGGGGGCCGCGCTGATTGGCTATTCCATGCCAATTTTCTGGTGGGGTCTTTTGTTGATTATTTTCTTTTCAGGAACGCTGGGCTGGACACCCGTTTCGGGCCGCATTTCGCTGATGTTTTACTTTGACCGCGTGACGGGATTTATGACTATTGATGCGCTGCTTTCGGGGCAAAAGGACGCTTTTGCCAGTGCTTTGCGGCATCTGATCTTGCCCTCTATCGTGCTGGCTACAATCCCAATGGCGGTGATCGCGCGGCAATCGCGCAGCGCCATGCTAGAGGTTTTGGGCGAGGATTACGTGCGCACCGCCCGCGCCAAGGGAATGCGCCCCTTTCGCGTGGTGGCCGTTCACGCCCTGCGCAACGCGATGATCCCCGTCATCACCACAATCGGCCTGCAAGTGGGCACGTTGATGGCGGGGGCAATTTTGACGGAAACCATTTTCTCGTGGCCTGGCATTGGCAAGGCGATGGTCGATTCGATAGGGCGGCGCGATTACCCTGCCGTGCAAGGCGGGCTTTTGCTGATTGCGGGAATTGTGATGGTGGTGAATTTGGTCGTTGATCTGCTGTATGGCTGGATCAACCCGCGCATAAGATATGGGGCTGGCAATGAATGATATGCACCCTATTCGGGAATTTTGGCACTATTTCAGGGAAAATCGCGGCGCGGTTATTGGCCTGTATGTGTTCATGGCTTTGGTCGCACTTGCAGTTTTCGCCCCCCTGATTGCGCCACACGATCCGACCGCACAGGCACGCGATGCCCTACTAGTGCCGCCTGTTTGGCAGGATGGCGGGCGGTGGAGTTTCCTTTTGGGCACCGATGCGATTGGCCGCGATATTCTATCGCGCCTGCTTTTTGGGGCGCGGTTTTCACTGTTTATCGGTGTGGTGGTCGTGATGATCGCGCTGACGGGCGGGGTAATTGTGGGGCTGTGGGCGGGGTTTTATGGCGGCTGGGTGGACAGCGTCATTATGCGGATCATGGATGTTATACTGGCCTTTCCATCGCTGCTGCTGGCGCTTGTCTTGGTGGCGATTTTGGGGCCCGGATTGCTGAACGCCATGATCGCCATTGCGCTGGTGTTACAGCCACATTTTGCGCGCCTGACCCGCGCCGCCGTGATGGCCGAGAAGAACCGCGAATATGTGATGGCCGCTCGCGTGGCGGGGGCCAGCAAAACGCGCCTGATGTTTCGCACCATCCTGCCAAACTGCCTTGGCCCGCTGATTGTGCAGGCAACGCTGTCTTTCTCGAACGCCATTCTTGACGCGGCGGCACTGGGTTTCTTGGGCATGGGCGCGCAGCCGCCAACGCCCGAATGGGGCACCATGCTGGCCGAAGCGCGCGAGTTTATCTTGCGCGCATGGTGGGTTGTCACCCTGCCCGGCCTTGCGATTTTGATCACGGTTTTGGCGATTAACCTGATGGGTGACGGGCTGCGCGATGCCTTCGATCCCAAGATGAAGCGGAGCTGATCTATGGCCCTGCTGAATATTCGCAACCTAACCGTGACGTTTGATACGCAAAAAGGCCCGTTTCGCGCGGTGGATGGGGTGGATATTTCCGTCGATGCGGGCGAGGTTTTGGCCATCGTCGGCGAAAGCGGGTCGGGCAAATCCGTATCCATGCTGGCGGTAATGGGGCTTTTGCCGCCCAGCGCCACTGTCACCGCCGATGAAATAACATTTGACGGACAGGATTTGCAGGCCATGTCAGCGCTGGCAAAGCGCCGCATCATCGGCCGCGACATCACAATGATTTTCCAAGAACCCATGGCCAGCCTAAACCCCTGCTTTACAGTTGGTTTTCAGATTACCGAAGTGCTGCGCCAGCACCTGAACCTAACACAAAAACAGTCTCTAAACCGCGCGTTAGAGTTACTTTCGGCTGTAGGTTTACCTGACCCGAACGATAAGCTGAACGCCTATCCGCACCAACTGTCAGGCGGGCAATGCCAGCGCGCGATGATCGCAATGGCACTTGCGTGCCAGCCCAAACTGCTGATCGCGGACGAGCCGACCACCGCCCTAGACGTGACCATTCAAAAGCAAATCTTAGATCTTTTGATGGATTTGCAGGCCAAAACGGGCATGGGTCTGATCATGATCACGCATGACATGGGTGTTGTTGCCGAAACCGCCGACCGCGTTGTGGTGCAATATCAGGGCCGCAAGATGGAGGAGGCGGGCGTTTTGCAACTGTTTGAAAACCCGCAAAACCCCTATACCCGCGCCCTGCTGTCGGCCCTGCCCGAACATGCCACGGGCAAGCGCTTGTCCACCGTGGCCGATTATATGGAGGCCGCAGGGTGAGTGATTTTGTCATCGAAGGCCGCAATTTAACCCGCGCTTATCGCAGTGGGGGCGGCCTGTTTTCACCCAAACGCGAGGTGATAGCGCTGAAAGGTGTGTCCTTTGCGGTGCCGCGCGGCAAGACGCTGGCGATTGTCGGTGAAAGCGGTTGCGGTAAATCTACGCTTGCCCGCATCATGACCCTGATCGATCCTGCCACATCTGGGGAACTTTTGATTGACGGCCAAGTTATCGACATCCGCCAAGCCTTGCCGCCCGACGTGCGCCGCAAAGTTCAGATTGTGTTTCAAAACCCCTATGGCAGCCTGAATCCGCGCCAAAAGGTTGGCGATATGCTGATGGAACAGCTTTTGCTGAATACCAATCACACACCCGCACAGCGCCGCGAATTGGCAATCGCGATGCTGCAAAAGGTGGGGCTGCTGGCCGAACATTTCACCCGCTATCCGCATATGTTTTCGGGCGGGCAACGCCAGCGCCTTGCCATTGCCCGCGCGCTGATGGTTACGCCCAAGATTTTGGTTTTGGATGAACCTGTCTCTGCGCTTGATCTTTCGGTGCAGGCGCAGGTGCTGAACCTGCTGGCCGATTTACAAGGCGAATTCGGCCTGACTTATGTTTTCATCAGCCACGATCTGTCGGTCGTACGTCATATCGCCGACGAGGTTATGGTGATGTATCTTGGCGAAGTTGTGGAAAAGGGGCCCGCTGCGCAGGTCTTTGCCCGCCTGCAGCACTCCTACACACAAACCCTGTTTGCCGCGACCCCGCGCGCCGATGTGGCCACCATCAAGGCGCGGCTTGCACGGAAATTAGCGCAGGTTTAGCCCGCGTTGCTCCTGCAAAAAGGCAATCACGGCGTCCAAGCTCTGCCGAAATCGCTGTCTCTCACCCTTGAGAACAGGCAAAGCCGCCAATGGAAAAGCGGGCAATAGAAATTGCGCTGCGCGCCGATAGTCTGGGCTGATCATGCCTCCACGTATCATGGCTGAGCACGTCGGCCCACACCTCCTATGTTACGGGGTTTGCATCACTCTGCGGGCGGTCGGCGTTGTGGATTATTTCGCGCTTGCCAATTCTGAGCGGGGCCTCCACGGCCATAACGTTCTTCTTTAGTCCTAGGCTGCCCATTGGGCCAGCGGCAAGGCTGGTTTGACTGACAAACATCACCGCAGTATCCTCGCGCGCGCAGCCCATCAGCACCCTTTCTGGCTTTGTCCCAAAAACGCAGGGTTCCAACTTACCAACTCGGCGCGTTTGCCACGGGCAACAGACCCGATATGTTGTGACACCCCAGTTGGCCAGCGTGGGCTGTGTGGGGCAAGTGCCGCCGCCCAACATGGTTGTAACACCCGAATGCAACGCATTTTCACACTGATGCGGGGAAATGAAATGGATGTGCGCTTCCATGCCGCCTGCGGTGACAATTTGCCCTTTGCCCGCAATAATCTCGGCCCACGGCCCAATGGTAACTTCCGCTGCGTCTGCTCGCTGGCGTTAAGCATCACATTCCCCCACCGCGCGGATCAAATGCGCGCGTGGGGTTGACCGCAATCTGGCACCTGCCGGACGGGCATAGAATAGCGCGCCCCGCACCAAAGCCGCCCATTTGCGCGACGCATTGCCAAAGTTTTTGGCAATGCAAAAACTGGGCCTGCAAAGTTTCGGCAGCGGATGTCGCAAATCGCCGCTTATTTCGCGCGACACTCGCGCTATCCTATTCCAAATCGGAGAGATCTTATGACCGCCCTATCACGCGACCCGCTGCTGATGCCTTATCAGTTAAAGCATTTGACGCTGCGCAACCGCATCATGACCACATCCCATGAACCCGCCTATCCCGAAGATGGGATGCCCAAGGATCGCTACCGCCTGTACCACCTAGAACGCGCGCGGGCGGGTGTTGCACTGACCATGACGGCGGGGTCGGCGGCCGTGTCAAAAGACAGCCCGCCCGTGTTTAACAATATCCTCGCCTACAAGGACGAGGTGGTGCCGTGGATGCGCCGCATAGCGGATGACTGCCACGAGGCGGGGGCCGCGGTTATGATCCAGCTAAGCCATCTGGGCCGCCGCACCCGCTGGGACAAGGGTGATTGGCTGCCCACTGTTGCCGCCTCTCATGCGCGCGAGCCGAGCCACCGCGCCTTTCCCAAGCTCATCGAAGATTGGGACATTGCCCGCATCATCACCGATTACGCCGACGCTGCCGAGCGGATGAAAGAGGCGGGTTTGGATGGGGTCGAATTTGAATGTTATGGCCATTTGATGGATCAGTTCATGTCGCCGCTGACCAACGCTTTGCCCGCTCCCTATGGCGGCAGTTTGGAAAACCGCGCGCGTTTCGCGCTGGACGTGGTGGCCGAATGCCGCAAACGCGTGGGGCCTGATTTTCTGCTGGGCATTCGCTATACCGCCGATGAAGACACGAATGGCGGCATTAGTGACGAAGACGGCATCGCGATTGGCCATATGTTTAAAGCCAGCGGCAATGTCGATTTTCTAAACATCATTCGCGGGCGTATTCATACCGACCCTGCCATGACTGATGTTATTCCCATTCAGGGTATGAAATCTGCCCCGCATTTGGATTTTGCAGGTCGCGTTCGCGCCGAGGTAGGCCTGCCCACTTTTCACGCCGCGCGTATCCCTGATGTGGCAACCGCGCGCTATGCCATCTCGTCTGGACAACTTGACATGGTTGGCATGACCCGCGCCCATATGGCAGACCCGCATATCGTGCGCAAAATTATCGAAGGGCGTGAGGCGGACATTCGCCCCTGCGTGGGCGCCACCTATTGCCTTGACCGCATTTACCAAGGCGGCATGGCGCTGTGCATTCACAACCCCGCAACGGGGCGCGAGGCGACGATGCCACATGATATTTCGCCCAGCGAAACCGCGCGGCAAATCGTTATTGTCGGCGCTGGCCCAGCGGGCCTTGAGGCGGCGCGCGTTGCGGCAGAGCGCGGGCATAATGTGACAGTTTTTGAAGCCGCCGATCAGCCCGGCGGGCAAATCCGTCTCACCGCAAAAACCAAACGGCGTGCCGAAATGATGGGCATTATAGATTGGCGCATGGCACAATGCGCCGCGCGCGGAGTGGTGTTTCATTTCAACACTTATGCCGAGGCGGCCGATATTCTGGCCCTGTCCCCTGATGTGGTCATCATCGCCACGGGCGGCGTGCCGCAAAAGGATATCTTGGACAGTGGTAATGATTTGACCATTTCGGCGTGGGATATTCTGTCTGGCGATGCCAAATGCGGGTCTAACGTGCTGATTTTTGATGATGCGGGCGATCATACAGCGCTGCAAGCCGCACAAATGCTGGCCGAAAATGGCGCTATGGTCGAAATCATGACCCCCGACCGCAGCTTTGCCCCCGATGTTATGGCGATGAATTTGGTGCCCTATATGCGCGCGTTGCAGGGGCGGGATGTGACTTTTACCGTCACCCATCGGCTGACCGATGTCGCGCGCGATGGCAACCAGTTGCGCGCCACAATCGGCAGCGATTATATGCCGCTGGCCAAAACCGCGCTGTACGACCAGATCATCGTCAACCACGGAACTCTGCCGCTGGACGAGGTGTATTTTGCGATGAAACCCCTGTCCGAAAACCTCGGCGCAGTAGATTACGACGCGCTGATCGAAGGGCGGGCGCAAGCGCTGGCAGGCGGGCCAGCAGGGTTTCAGTTGTTCCGAATTGGCGACGCTGTCGAGGCGAGGAATACCCACGCCGCGATTTACGATGCGCTCAGGCTCGTCAAAGACCTATAGTGCCCCGATTTGGCCGCGCATCCCGCCCGTCTGCCCACGATCCAGCAGCAGATGGTCGGCCAAAACGCAGGCCATCATCGCCTCGCCCACAGGCACGGCGCGGATGCCAACGCAGGGGTCATGGCGACCTTTGGTGACCAGGTCGATTTCTTCGCCTGATGTCGTAATGGTTTGGCGCGGCGACAGGATGCTAGACGTAGGTTTCACCGCAAAGCGCACCACAACGGGTTGGCCGCTGGAAATGCCGCCCAAAATCCCACCTGCGTGGTTAGACAGAAACTGCGGCCCATTCGGCCCCATGCGAATTTCGTCCGCATTTTCCACGCCCGTCAGCGCGGCAGATGCCATACCCTCGCCAATTTCAACGCCTTTGACAGCGTTGATCGACATCATCGCGGCGGCCAAATCACTGTCTAACTTGCCATAAAGCGGCGCGCCAAGGCCAGCGCGAACGCCTGTGGCTATCACCTCGTTACTTGCCCCGACCGAGTTATGGGACAAGCGCAACTCGTCCAAATAAACCGCCCAATCTGCAGCGGCCATTGCATCGGGGCACCAAAATGGGTTTTCTTCAATGTGCTCGGCATCAAACCGCGCGCGGTCAATCGCCTTGGAACCCATTTGCACCATATAGCCTGAAATCTGCAAATCAGGCACTAATGAGGCCAAAACCCGCCGCGCCACACCGCCCGCTGCCACCCGCGCCGCAGTTTCGCGCGCGCTGGAACGGCCTCCGCCGCGCGGATCACGAACGCCATATTTCTGATGGTAGGTGATGTCCGCATGACCAGGGCGAAAGCTGGCCGCGATGTCGGAATAATCTTTGCTGCGTTGATCGGTGTTGTCGATGTGCAACTGAATGGGCGCGCCAGTGGTCACGCCATTATAAACGCCCGAAAGGATACGCACCGCGTCATCTTCACGCCGTTGGGTGACGTATTTATTCTGCCCAGGCTTGCGCCGATCCAGCCAAGGCTGCAAATCAGCCTCGGCCAGCGTAATGCCAGGCGGGCAGCCATCGACTGTGCAGCCAATCGCAGGCCCGTGGCTTTCGCCCCAAGTGGTGACGCGGAATATATGACCAAAGGTGTTTAGGCTCATCTCAGGCTCCTTTTGTGCAGACATAGGGCATCGGGCGCTTTGGTGAAACCCAAAAATGCGCCCCCTTGCGCAGGCCGAATTATCCCCTATGTTCAAGCCTACCTCGGGGTGCCTGAAAGGGCTGAGATGCGCAAGCGGACCCGTTGAACCTGAACCGGATCATACCGGCGGAGGGAAGGTTTGGCAGCAGATGCTCCATTTCCGACCACTTCGTCGCAACATGGAGAGACTGATGAAAACCATACTCCTTGCTGCGGGCGGTGCCTTTTTGGCAACGATTGCAGCCGCAGAAACGCCCGTTTTGAACGTGCTGACCTATGACAGTTTTACCACCGAATGGGGGCCAGGCCCAGCCATTGAAGCGGGGTTCGAGGCGACCTGCGCCTGTGATGTGCAGTTTCAAACGGCGGGCGATGGGGCGGCGCTGCTGGCCCGTTTGCAGCTGGAAGGGGCGGCTACCACCGCCGATGTTGTGGTGGGGCTGGATACAAATCTGGCAGATGCCGCGCGGCAAACGGGGCTATTCGCGCCTGGCGCGTCCACTGAGACCACCCTGCCTGTCGCCTTTTCGGATGCCAATTTTGTGCCCTTTGATTGGGGCTGGTTTGCCTTTGTTTATGACAAAAAGCAGCTTTCCAATCCACCGAAATCCTTAACTGAACTTGCAGATTCAGAAATAAAGATCATCATCCAAGACCCCAGATCCTCTACCCCAGGCCTTGGGTTGGTGCTGTGGGTTAAGGCAGCTTACGCAGACGGTGCGGCGGCGCTGTGGGAAAAATTGGCCGATAACATTGTTACCGTCACGCCAGGTTGGTCAGAGGCTTATGGTCTGTTTCTAGAAGGTCAGGCCGATATGGTGCTGTCTTACACCACCTCGCCCGCATATCATCTGATCGCCGAAAACGATGACAGCAAGGCCGCCGCCCCCTTTGAAGAGGGGCATTTCATGCAAATCGAGCTGGCGGGCAGGCTTGTGGGCAGCGATCAACCCGCGCTGGCCGATCAGTTTCTGACCTATCTTTTGGGCGACGCGGCGCAGACTGCGCTGATCACAACCAATTGGATGTATCCCGCGCGTACCCCTGCGGCGGGCCTGCCAAAAGGGTTTGAAACGCTGATCACGCCTACAAAATCGCTGACGATTCCTGCGGATCAGGTCGAGGCAACGCGCCAAGCTGCGGTGGATGAATGGCAAGCCGCGCTGGCAAAATAGGGGCGATCACCGCCGCTTGCGGTGTGGGGCTGCTGATCATCGGAAGCCTTGGCTTTCTGCTGCCCCATGCCAATCTTGTAAGCCTGACGCCCGCCGATTTTTTCGCCCTGCGGTTTACCGTTTTACAGGCGGCGCTGTCGGCGGCTGTGTCGTGCCTACTGGCCATTCCCTTGGCGCGCGCGTTGTTTGCCGCGCGGTTTTGGGGCAGGGCGGCGCTGGTTAGGCTGATCTCGGCGCCATTTATTCTGCCCAGCCTTGCCGCTGTGATGGGCTTGCTCGCAGTTTTCGGGCGGGGCGGGGTGTTGAATGATGCGCTGGTGGCCGTCGGCGCGCCGCAAATTTCGATCTTTGGGCTGGGTGGCGTTGTGTTGGCCCACGTCTTTCTAAACCTGCCGCTGGCAACGCGTATCCTGCTTCTTGGCTGGGCTGACATCCCGACCGAGCGGTTTCGACTGGCGCAAAGCCTGTCATTTGGGCGCTGGGCCATGTTTATGCATCTGGAATGGCCTGTGCTGCGCGCCCTGCTGCCAAGCGCCTTTGCCGTGATTTTCTTGGTTTGCCTGACCAGTTTTTCCGTTGCGCTGATCCTAGGGGGTGGCCCAAGGGCCACGACGATTGAACTCGGCATTTACCAATCCTTGCGGTTCGAATTTGACCTTAGCCGTGCTGCGAATTTGGCCCTGATGCAAACGGCGCTGTGTCTTATTGCGACCTTTGTGATGGCTGCGGTGTGGCAGCCCAGCGGCTTTGGCACAGGGCTGGATCGAAAGGTTCTGTTGCGTGGGGATTGGAGTGATGGAGTTATCATAGCCTTGGCCACGCTGTTCTTTGCCCTGCCGCTGGCCGCAATTGCCGCACGGGGGATGGCGGGGCTGATGGATCTGCCGAACGGGTTTTGGATGGCTGCCGGCCGCTCGATCTTTATTGCGGTGACATCGGCCTTTTTGGCTGTTTGGGCCGCGCTGATGCTGGCAATGGCGCGGTCGCGGGGGGCAGGGATATGGGCCGATTTTGCCGCAATGTTGCCGCTCGGCACGTCTAGCCTTGCCTTGGGCGTGGGGGCGTTTCTGGCCCTGCGCCCTGTGATGCCGCCGCAAAATGCCGCCCTCATTTTGGCCGTTTTCTTCAACGCGGCTATGGCTTTGCCGTTTGTCTACCGCCTGCTTTTACCCACCTGCCGCGAGATACAATCCAGCTATGCGCGGCTGATGGCCAGTTTGGGAATGTCTGGCTGGGCCGTTCTGCGGGTGGTTTTTCTGCCGCGTCTTGCGCCGATTTTGGGGTTCTCGATGGGCCTGTCGGCTGCAATGGCGATGGGTGATTTTGGCGTGATCGCGCTGCTTGGTGCCGCCGATCAGCCGACATTGCCGATTTTGGCGGCGCGGTTAATGAGCGCCTATCAGATGCAGGCGGCGGCGAGTGTGACGCTGTGGCTTATCTTGCTTGCCTTTGCGCTGTTTTGGCTGTTTGACCATTTGGGGGGCCGCGATGCTGGTGCTTGATCACGTAAACCTGTCATTGGGCAGTTTTTCCCTGACGGCCAACTTCAGCATAAGTGCGGGCGCGCGCTTGGCGGTGATGGGCCCTTCTGGGGCGGGGAAATCGTCGCTGCTTTTGGCGATTGCGGGGTTTATTGCGCCGACTTCGGGGCGCATCTTATGGGGCGATCAGGATTTAACCGCCCGTGATCCAGCCCAGCGCCCTGTATCGATGTTGTTTCAGGATCAAAACCTATTCCCGCATTTGACCCTGTTGCAAAATGTGGTTCTGGGGCTGACTGCGGGTGGGCGCGCGGCTGCGGCGCAACTTGCACAGGCCGAAGTGGCCTTGGCCAAGGTTGGGCTGCCGAGTTACGGGGGCCGCAAACCTGCCCAAGTGTCGGGCGGGCAAATGGGCCGCGCCGCGCTTGCGCGCGTTCTGCTGCAAGCGCGCCCATTGCTGCTACTGGACGAGCCGTTTGCCGCGCTTGACCAAGATTTGCGTCATCAGATGTTGGATTTGGTTGTGCAGGTGGCCGCGCAAACCGCTGCGACAGTTCTGATGGTAACGCATGACGACCGCGATGCCGCGCGCTTTGCCAGCTATGTGATCAAAGTGGATCACGGGGCCGCGGGGCCGCCCCGCAGCATATGAAAAAACCCCGCATTTCTGCGGGGTTTTCTTTTTGCTTATCGGGGCTCTACGCCTGTTTTGGGCCTTTTACGCCAGCCCAAATCCGCTTGTTCGTCAGATAAAGCAGGGTCGACAGCAGCCCAAGCAGCAAGATCGCCTTAAAGCCTGCTTCTTTGCGGGCATTCTGGTGGGGTTCTGCCGTCCACATGAGGAAGGCAGCAACGTCTTCAGACATTTGCTGCACCGTCGCAGGCGTACCATCGGCATAGGTCACCTGATCATCCGAAAGCGGCTGCACCATGCCAATCCATCCGCTTGGGAAAGCCTTGTTTTCATACAAGGTAACACCCGCTTCGGTTTTTTCTTCGCCCGTATAGCCTTGCAGCAGGGCGGCGATATACTCAGGCCCGCCCATGCCTTTGATGAACTGGTTCACGCCCAAACCATAAGGGCCAGAGAATCCAGCGCGCGCCTTGGCCATCAAGGACAGGTCTGGTGCGCCTGCCCCCAAGTTTTCAGGGAACTTATCCGCAGGAACGGCCTCACGCTCTTCACCTGTGTCTTTATCGACAACGGTGAAGTTTTTGGCATAGGCGCGCACTTGGTCTTCGGGCAGCATAGGGCCGCCCTCGTCTGCCAAGGTGCGGATCGGAACAAACTTTAGACCATGGCACGCCGAGCAAACTTCGGTGAACACTTGCAGACCGCGTTGCAATTGAATTTGGTCATAGGTGCCGAAGGGGCCCTGAAAGCTAAAGTCCACATTGTCGATATG
>CAMAWZ010000045.1 GCA_945861995.1 Pseudorhodobacter antarcticus | reverse complement strand
CGCGAGCGAAGTTGCCGCCGAGGCCGCGCAGGGTGAGGTGTGCGAAGCCGCCAATGACAATGACCCTGCGCAGGTGGTGGTGTCTGGCCATAAAGGCGCGGTTGAGCGGGCGTTAGAAATTGCCAACGCCAAGGGCGCTAAACGCGCTTTGCTGCTGCCAGTGTCCGCGCCGTTTCACTGCGCGCTGATGCAGCCTGTGGCGGATGTGATGGCGCAGGCGCTTGCCGATGTGACGATTTCTGCCCCGTCCGTGCCGCTGGTGGCCAATGTGCAGGCCAGCGCCGTAAGCGATCCTGCGCAAATCCGCGCGCTACTGGTCGCACAAGTGACGGGCCGCGTGCGCTGGCGCGAGTCGGTGCAGTGGATGGCTGCGCAGGGCGTCAGTGAATATTGGGAGATTGGCGCAGGTAAGGCGCTGTCGGGGATGATCAAGCGCATCGCCGACGGGGCGCAAACACGGGCCGTGGGAACGGCGGCCGATGTTTTAGCGGCAAAGCAATAGGGGGATGCAAATGTTTGATTTAACAGGTAAAAATGCGCTGATCACAGGTGCATCTGGCGGAATTGGCGGGGCAATTGCCCGCGCGCTGCACGCCCAAGGGGCCACTGTTGCGCTGTCAGGCACGCGCGAGGGGCCTCTGGCGGAATTGGCCGCTGAACTGGGGCCGCGCACCTATGTGCTGCCGTGCAATCTTTCTGATGCTGCGGCGGTAGACGGGCTGCCAAAGGCTGCGGCCGAGGCGATGGGCAGTTTGGATATTCTGGTCAACAATGCAGGAATAACCAAAGATAATCTGTTCATGCGTATGTCCGACGAAGAATTTGAACAGGTGATCGACATCAATCTGACCGCCACGTTCCGCCTGTGCCGCGCCAGTCTGCGCGGTATGATGAAGGCGCGCTGGGGGCGGATTATCAACATCACCTCGGTTGTGGGGCATTCGGGCAACCCCGGTCAGGGCAATTACACCGCCGCCAAGGCCGCCGTGACGGCCATGTCAAAATCGCTGGCGCAAGAGGTGGCATCGCGCAATATCACCGTCAATTGCGTGGCCCCCGGTTTCATTGAAACCGCGATGACCGATAAGCTGAACGACGAGCAAAAATCGCGCATTCTCACCATGGTTCCTGCTGGCCGCATGGGGCAGGGCAGCGAGATTGCCGCAGGCGTGGTCTATTTGGCATCCAATGAGGGGTCTTATGTGACGGGCACAACGCTGCATATCAATGGCGGCAGCTTTATGGTTTAAGTTTTGCACGGCGCATAACTGCCCTGTTGCCATAGGCAGCGGGGCTTGCTATAGGCGCGGCAGACATGCGAGGGCGGTGGTTTTCGTATTTCTGGCCCTGCCAGACATGGCGGATAGGGGCCTTAAACGCCTTGGCAACAAGGCACGAACAGAACGCGGCAGAGCCGCCTGCAACTGAGGAAATGACATGAGCGACATCGCTGATCGTGTGAAGAAGATCGTCGTCGAACATCTTGGCGTTGAGGCCGATAAAGTGACGGAATCCGCATCGTTTATCGACGATCTGGGCGCTGACAGCCTTGATACCGTGGAATTGGTAATGGCGTTTGAAGAAGAATTCGGTATCGAAATTCCGGATGACGCTGCTGAGACCATCCAAACCTTTGGCGATGCGGTGAAGTTTATCTCGTCGGCTGCCTAAGTTTTTCAGACTTTAGTGTACAGAAAAGGCACCCTGCGGGGTGCCTTTTTTGGTGAGTGATGATGTGGTTAAGGGGGGCTGCGCGCGCCCCTATTTATTCTGCCGCCATGCCTTTGGGCGCAGTGCGCTGGCCCATCAGCGATTTGATCTGCGCCAGAAGGCCTTGCTGCTGGGCCTTTAGTTCGGCCACTTCGGCAGATAGATGTTCGTTGTCCAGCACTGGCGCTTCTTCTTCGCGTGGGCCGATCATGGGCGACAGGAGGCGCGTGATAAACGCCGACAGATCGTCCATAATCAGATAGAACGACGGCACCACCACCAAGGACAGCACGGTGGATACGATAATCCCGCCGATCACGGCTGTGGCCATCGGCGCGCGGAAGGCACCGCCTTCGCCAACACCCAGCGCGGATGGCAGCATCCCTGCCGACATGGCGATGGATGTCATCACAATGGGGCGGGCGCGTTTGTGGCCTGCTTCCATCACCGCCTTAAACCGATCAAACCCGCGCACGCGCATCTCGATCACGAAATCCACCAGAAGAATGGCGTTTTTGGTGACAATGCCCATCAGCATCAAGATACCGATCAGCACGGGCATCGACAGCGCCGCATTGGTCAGGATCAGCGCGGCGGCCACCCCGCCAATGGCAAGGGGAAGCGAGAACAAAATCGTAAAGGGCTGGATCACTGATTTGAACAGCAAGATCAGTACCGTCAGCATCAGCATCAGGCCCAAGATCATCGCCTTACCAAAGGAGGCGAACAACTCGCCCTGAACTTCGGCATCGCCCGCCGCTTGCACCTTGGCCGTGCCGGGCAAGGTGACCATTGGGGCCACGCCATTGGCAGGGTCGCCTTCAACAATGGCCTTGAGGCGGGTTTGCGCGGTGCCAAGCGCCACGCCCAACGGCAAGTCTGCCCCAATGGACGCGGTGCGTTCGCGGTTAAAGCGGTTGATGGTGGCGGGGCCTTCGGAAATCACCACATCTGCTACGGTCGATAGCGGAACTGATGTGCCCGAATTGGTGGGAACCCGCATCGCGGCAATGCGCGCCAGATCTTCGCGCACATCGTCGCGCACGCGCACCCGAACGGGAATTTGCCGACCATCCAGCGATATTTTCGCCAGCGCCCCATCGACATCGCCAATTGTGGCCACGCGCAGGGTTTCGGCAATGGCGGCCGTGGTCACGCCCAAACGGGCCGCTTCATCGGCGCGGGGGGTGACCTGAATTTCAGGCCGTGGCACTGCGCCTTTGGTCGATACATTGGCAAACAGCGGATCGCCTGCCATCGCCTCTTCCAGCAAAGCTGCCGCGCGGTTGAGGTCTTCTTCGTTATTTGCCAATATCGAATAGCTCAGTTCGCGCTGGCCGCGTTCGTCCACTTTCAAAACACGCGCATCGGGAATGGTGGCAAGGCGTTTGAAAATCTCTTCCGCGATTTCTGCTTGTGGCACTGTGCGGCCATTGTTGGTTATGTCTGGAATGATGGCATTCACGAACGGAATTTTGTTGAAAGTTTCCGATAGTTTCAGCAGCAGGCCGTGATCCAAGCTTTCCAGAATAACGGTCAAAGTGCCGTTGCGCAGATCAATCTCGCCCGTGGGAGAGGCGCCTGCAATGACCAAAACCGATTTGATCCCTTCGATATCGGCAATAGCTTGCCGCATCGCTTCGGTGGTTTTGTCGGTTTGCTCCAGCGTGGTGCCGGGGGGCAATTCGACCGAAACGGAGATGCGCGAGACATCTTCGGGGGGCAGAAACGCGCCTGGCACTTGCGCCATGAAATACAGCGACACCATCAGCACACCAAAGGCCGCGACCAACGTGATGTAGTAGGATTTGATCGTGCGCACGGGGTTCGTAAGCCAGCCAAGAGCAAAGTTCAAAACCCCAAAGGCAAGAGCCAGTGCGAAAGAGCCAACCCAAGAGGTCAGGCGAATGGCGATTGCCAAAAGCCCCATCGGAATGGCCAAAAGCGCAAATTTTGGAAAGGCAGCGATCAACCTGTCAACCACAGGGGTAAGATGCGGGCGCTCGACACGATTGGGCACGCGGCGCAGGAAGGGAAGGATCGAAAGGAAACGGTTTTTCCAGTGAATTTCCCCATGCGTGGTCAGCGAGACAAACCACAAATAACCGCGCATGACGGCGCCGTCTTGCTCGCCCTCGTGATCGCCAACATTGGCGTCTTTGGCTGTCATAAAGAAAGCGGCCATCATGGGGGTGATCAGGCGAGCGACCAGCAGCGAGAAGGCCACGGCAATGGCCACTGTCAGACCAAATTGCATGAAATATTGCCCCGGAATTCCGCCCATAAACGATACGGGCACAAACACCGCGATAATGGTAAAGGTGGTGGCAATAACGGCAAGGCCAATTTCGTCGGCCGCTTCAATTGCGGCGCGGTAGGGGGTTTTGCCCATGCGTATGTGCCGCGCTATGTTTTCTATTTCCACAATGGCATCGTCGACCAAAATCCCCGTGGCCAATGTGATGGCAAGGAAAGACACAAGGTTCAGCGAGAAGCCGAGCAAATCCATAATCCAGAATGTCGGCACGGCAGACAGAGGCAGGGCGACAGCGGTGATGATGGTCGCGCGCCAGTTGCGCAAGAACGCGAACACCACAATCACCGCCAAAAGCGAGCCTTCCAGCAGGGTGTGGATAGCCGCCTCGTAGTTGCCATAGGTGTAGAACACCGTATCGTCGATCATGTTGATCGCCACATCGGGGTGGGCGGCGCGTACTTCGTCCAACGCGGCGTTGACAGTTTCTGCAACCGACACTTCGGATGCACCCTTGGCGCGGTAGACGCCAAAGGTGACCACTTGGTTGCCGTCCAGTTTGGTCATCGAACGCAGTTCTTGGTTGGTGTCCAGCACTGCGCCCAAATCGGACAGGCGTACAAAGCGGCCCGATGGCAGCGCGATGATGCTATTGCCAAGGCTTTCAACCGAACGGGCATCGCCCAGCGTGCGGATGGATTGTTCGCCCGCGCCAATTTCGCTGCGGCCCGCGCCAAGGTTCACGTTTGTCTGGCGCAACTGCGCGTTCACGGACGAAGCCGTGATGCCGTAGCTGTCGAGCCGCGAGGGATCAAGTTCGATGCGAATTTCGCGGTCTGCCCCGCCGAAACGGTCAACACGGCCCACGCCCGCCTTGCCTTGTAGCGCGCGTTTGACTTGATCGTCAATAAACCAAGACACTTCTTCCAAAGACATATTCGGCGCTGTCACCGAAAAGGTCATAATCGCCTGACCTTCGACATCTAGCTTGGCAACATTGGGTTCATTGACCCCGCCCGGCAAATCGCCGCGCACCCTGTCCATGGCATCTTTGACATCTTGAACGGCCTGATCTGTTGGCACTTCCATCCGAAATTCGATGGCGGTCATCGACATGCCGTCATTGACAGTGGAGGTGACATTCTTAACCCCCGTTATGCCCACAACCGCATCTTCCACAATTTTGGTGACTTGGGTTTCCAACTCGGCTGGAGCCGCGCCTGGCTGGGCGACGGACACCACAACTAAAGGAAAGTCGATATTGGGAAAGCGGGTGATGGGCAGGGCGTTAAAGCTTTGCCAGCCCAGCACCATCAAGATAAAAAACCCCAAAATTGGCGCTATAGGGTTGCGGATAGACCATGCGGAAAAGTTCATAGCAAACCCCTAGTTGGCTGTTTCAGGAACAGGGTTGATTTTATCGCCGTTGCGCACGAATGCGCCTGCTTTGGTGACAATCGTTTCGCCCTCGGTCAGGCCAGATGAAATTTCGATCCAACCGCCTTCGCGAATGCCTGTTTGCACGTCGCGGCGCTCGGCGGTGCCGTTCACAATGGCCATCACAGTGGGCTTGCCTTCATAGCGGCCCACGGCGGTGACGGGCACGGCGATGGTGTCACGCTCGGCCACAGAAATTGCGGCTTCTACAAACATACCCACGCGTACCAAACTGCTGTCATCAAAGGCAATGCGCACGCGTCCAAGGCGGGTTTGCGCGTTGATGGTGGGTTCCACAAGGCGCACTGTGCCAGATAAGGCGCTGTCAGCGCCAACCAATTTCAGCGCGACTTTCTGCCCTTTTTGCAGGCGCAAAAGATCACTTTCCGACACATCGGCCTGCAATTCCAGCGCGCCATCGCGGATGATGGTGAACATGGGCTCGTTTGAGGCCCCTGCCAGCGCGCCAAGTTCGGCGTTGCGGGCTGAAATCTCGCCCGCGACGGGGGCCACAATTTCAGTGCGCCGAATGGTCAGATCGGCGCGGGTCAAGTCTGCTGAAACTTTCGCCAGCTCCGCCTCTAAAGTGGTTTGCGCGGCGCTATCGCCTGCGGCTTTGGCAGCCTCAATCGCGGCCAAAAGCTGCGCGTTTTGCAGCGACAAAGCGGAGGATGACAGCCGCGCCATAACTTGCCCTGCGCTGACCATATCGCCAACATCTACCAGCATTTCGGCCACTTGCTGGCCCTGCACCATAGGGTTGATCTGCACCTCTTCTTGCGCGCCGACCAGACCTGACACGATCACAATATCGCGCAGCAGACGCTTTTCGGCGCTGGACACTGTTATTGCGGGCAGGCTGCTGGCCGCAGCGGGGGCCGCTGCATCCTGCGCAAAGGCAGGGGCAAGTGCCACAGGAAGGAGGGCGGTGGACATCGCCAAGAACAAAGAGATGGAACGCATAGTTAGCCTTTCAAACCTGCGCTGGCGATTTCGTCCAGCACTTGGATAATTGTACGCAGGATAAGGATGTTTAGATGACTGGATTGGTCGGTGTTTTTCGGGGCGATCATCGCAGCCGAGCGGATCAGCAGGATGATAAACGCAGATTCGGTGGCGAATCGGCGCAATGCTTCGGCCAAGGGTAGGCCTGTTTCGGCAGCGAACACTTGGGCCAGATAACCGCTGACGGTGTTTTCCATGGCGCAGGCGCTGGCGGCAATGTCGGGTTTGCGCAGCGCGGCGGCTGCGATTTCGGCCCAAAGCGGGCCTTCTTGCGGATCGGACGCATCATTGACGCGGTGCGCAATCAGCGAGCGCAGCGTGGCCATCGGGCTGGCCGAGGATAAAACGCGGGCAAATTCGGCCTCAATCTCGGCCATATCCAGCGCGATCATCTGGGCGACAATCGCATCTTTGGATGGGAAATAGCGATAGAAATTACCCACAGACATTCCCGCCGCGCGGGCCAAATCCTGCATGGATGCCCCGTCAAAGCCCTTTTCGACAAAGGCCGCTTTAACGGCGCGTAAAATCTCGGCGGATTTGGGCGCGGCGGTGGCGGCAGGCGGATGATCGAGGCGAAGCTGCATGTAATCCAATGTAAGGCGTGCCAAGATGTGGCATGAATGAATATTCATTCACATAGCGAGCGCGCGCAAAAGGTCAAGCCATAGCGGCAGATTTGTGCCCGTAATCTCAGTGTGCCACCAAAATTTAGCACCGCCGCGCGCAATTTCTGGGCGGCGGGCCGCTGCCACTGCCTGCGGGGTTTGGTTGCGCGGGGCAAAGCGGCGGTGTATCACGGCAAAAAGCGCGCCCCTTGGCGCAGAATGAACACAGGAGATTTGCCATGCGCCGCGTTGTTGTCACGGGTTTGGGAATGGTGACGCCGCTTGCTTGCGGGGTTGAGGAAACGTGGACGCGCCTGCTGGCGGGCCAATCAGGTGCGGGCAAGATCACGCGGTTTGATACATCGGGCGTGATCACCCAATATGCCTGCGAGATTCCCTACGGCGATGGCACGGATGGCACCTTTAACCCCGACGATTGGATGGAGCCCAAAGACCGCCGCAAGGTGGATGATTTCATCCTGTATGGCATGGCTGCGGCGGTTCAAGCGGTGCAAGATTCGGGGTGGGCGCCTGCAACCTTTGAAGATCAGTGCCGCACGGGGGTGATGATTGGATCGGGCATTGGCGGGCTGTCTTCGATTGCCGAAACGGCGATTTTGATTAAGGAAAAAGGGGCCAAGCGCGTGTCGCCCTTCTTTATTCCGGGTGCGCTGATCAACCTGATTTCGGGGCAGGTGTCTATTCGCTTTGGCTTTAAGGGGCCAAATCATGCTGTTGTCACGGCCTGTTCCACCGGCGCGCACGCGATTGGTGATGCCGCGCGGCTGATCCAATGGGGTGACGCCGATGTGATGGTTGCAGGCGGCGCAGAAAGCCCGATTTCGGAAATTGGCATTGCGGGCTTTAACGCCTGTAAGGCCCTGTCGACCAAGCGCGAGGATGACCCGACCAAAGCATCGCGCCCCTATGACGCCGACCGCGATGGGTTTGTGATGGGCGAAGGCGCGGGCGTGGTTGTGCTGGAAGAATACGAACACGCAGTTGCGCGCGGCGCCAAGATTTACGCCGAGGTTTTGGGCTATGGCCTGTCTGGCGACGCGCATCACATTACCGCCCCGTCCGAAGATGGCGAAGGCGGGTACCGCAGCATGGAAATGGCGCTGAAACGGGCAGGTCTTGCCCCAAGCGCTGTTGATTATATTAACGCGCATGGCACATCGACTATGGCCGATACCATTGAACTGGGCGCGGTGGAGCGTTTGCTGGGGGATGCGGCGGCACAGGCGACGATGTCATCGACCAAATCCAGCATTGGGCATTTGTTGGGGGCTGCGGGCGCGGTTGAGGCGATTTTCTGCGTGCTGGCGATTCGCGATCAAATCGCGCCGCCGACGATCAACCTGGATAACCCTGCGGTCGCGCCAAAACTGGATTTGGCGGCGAACAAGGCGGTAAAGCGCAAGATTGATGTGGCGCTGTCGAATAGTTTTGGCTTTGGCGGCACCAACGCCAGCCTTGTGATGGGCCGCGTCATATAATGGCAAAGGCAATTGCATCTGGCGCGCTGACGCTGCTGATTGTGATTTTGTTCGGCTTTGCTGGGTTTTTGGGCTGGGCGCAGGGACAATATACGGGGGCAGGGCCACTGACGCAGCCCATATGCTTTGAGGTGAAAAAGGGCGCGAACCTTACCGCCGTTGCGGAAGAATTGTCCGCGCGCGGGGCCATTTCGAACGAACGGATTTTTCGCATTGGTGCATCTTATGCCGAAAAGGCCGATGATCTGAAATTTGGCAGCTATTTGCTGGCTGCGGGCGTGTCGATGTCGGATGCGGTGGATGCGCTAACGGCAGGTGGGCAATCGACCTGCGGGCGCGAGATGAATTACCGCATAGGGGTTAACCATGCGGACATTATTCTGCGCGAGTTGGATCCCAAGACGAATGATTATGTCGAGGTTGCCAAATACGACCCAGCGGTCGATCCGCGCCCCGCGATTTTGGATGATGAGGCGTGGAAGGTTGATCTGCGCCTGCGCATCACGCTGGCCGAAGGGGTGACCAGTTGGCAAGTGGTGGAATCGCTGAAAGCGGCGGAATTTTTGACGGGGGATATTGCCGAAGTGCCGCCAGAAGGCAGCCTTTCGCCTGACAGCTATGAAATTGTCGAAGGGGCGGTGCGGGGCGATATTTTGGCCGATATGACGGCGCGGCAGGCAAAAACTTTGGCCGAACTTTGGGAGGGCCGCGCCGAAGGTCTGCCCTATGATACGCCGCAAGACGCGCTGATTATGGCCTCGATTGTGGAAAAGGAAACAGGCATTGCTGACGAGCGCCGCCAAGTGGCATCGGTGTTTTTGAACCGCATTGCCGAAGGAATGCGCCTGCAAACAGACCCGACAGTGATTTATGGCATCACAAACGGGCAGGGCGTTTTGGGGCGCGGCCTGCGGCGCAGCGAGTTGGCCCGCGAGACGCCGTATAATACCTATGTGATCGACGGGATGCCGCCGACCCCCATTGCCAACCCGGGACGGCTCAGTATTGAGGCCGCGCTAAACCCCGATACCACCGAATACTTGTTCTTTGTGGCCGATGGCACGGGCGGTCATGCTTTTGCCAAGACATTGAAAGAGCATAATAAAAACGTGGAAGTTTGGCGGCAATTTGAGGCAGAACAGGCCAAGCAAGCCGAAGAAGCGTTGCCGCAGTAAGGTTAAGCAGACTTTAAGTCAAAGAACGCAAGGCACTGATATATATAGATAAAACTTGACTTGCCGCACGGGGCTGTGGCATGTTTCTTTCATGCTGGCAGAAATGCCTGAACAGCGCTGGGGAAACCCTTGCGCTGTTTTTGCATTTCGCGGGTGGGCGAACGGCAGGAAAGGCAGACATTAACCTATGAACACCTATGATCCTCCAACTTCTGAAGATACGGCCGAATTAGTGGCCGAAACCAAAATACTGTTTCGCAGGTCAGCCACGGTATTGGCCATGCGGATCAATGCTTTGGAACAGGATGAAGACCCTGAAACCAAGGCAACAAGCACAGTGGTTAAAGACATGCGCCAAGCCTTTGGCTGGGCTTTGGAAGAGAGCAAAAATGTTGAAAAAATTGAAAAATCCCTCGCAGCAGCCAATGGCACTGTTGGATACGACCTTGACGCAGCCCGATCTGAAATTGGGGGCAGATTGGCTCGCTTGCGCGCCGCCAGAGGTGACGGAGGAGTTTCTGGGCAGTCTGAGTGATAATGCATAGTTATCACTGCCCTATCTGTTCGAGTTTTGGGCGATGCCGCATCAAACCCCGCCTGCGGGCAACTGGAAAACATGGGTCATCATGGGCGGGCGCGGGGCGGGCAAAACCCGCGCGGGGGCCGAATGGGTGCGCAGCATGGTCGAGGGCGCAGGGCCGCTGGACGCAGGCGCGGCGCGCCGTGTGGCCCTGGTGGGCGAGACCATCGATCAAGTGCGCGAGGTGATGGTCTTTGGCGACAGCGGCATTTTGGCCTGCAGCCCCCCAGATCGGCGCCCCGAATGGCAGGCCACGCGCAAACGGCTGGTTTGGCCCAATGGCGCGGTGGCGCAAGTTTACTCGGCGCACGAGCCTGACAGTCTGCGCGGCCCGCAATTTGATGCGGCATGGGTGGACGAACTCGCCAAATGGAAGAAAAGCGAAGGCGCGTGGGATCAGTTGCAGTTTGCGCTGCGACTGGGCGATAACCCGCGCCAAGTGGTGACAACCACGCCGCAAAACGTGCCCGTTCTGAAGGCAATCTTGGCCAATGACAGCACGGTTGTCACCCATGCCCCCACCACCGCCAACCGCGCCAATTTGGCGGCAAGTTTTCTGGCCGAGGTGCACAGCCGCTATGCGGGCACGCAGTTGGGGCGGCAGGAGTTGGAAGGTCTGCTGATTGACGGCGTCGAAGGCGCGCTGTGGAAGGCGGGCGCGATTGAGGCTGGGCGGATTGATGCCGCGCCAGCCCTATCGCGGATTGTGGTGGCGGTTGATCCGCCTGTATCGGCGCATAAATCGTCTGATACCTGCGGCATTGTCGTGGTGGGGGCCATCACGGACGGGCCACCGCAAAACTGGCGCGCGGTGGTATTGGAAGATGCAAGCGTGCAGGGCGCGTCCCCAGAAGCATGGGCGCGCGCGGCGCTGGACGCCTTTGCGCGGCACGGGGCGGATCGGTTGGTGGCCGAGGTCAACCAAGGCGGCAATCTGGTGGAAGCGGTTATTCGCCAGATTGACGCGCTGGTTCCCTTTCGCGCGGTGCACGCCCGAGCCAGCAAAGGCGCGCGGGCCGAACCTGTGGCGGCGCGGTATGAACAGGGCCGCGTGGCCCATCTGCGCGGGCTGTCCCACCTGGAAGAACAAATTTTTTTGATGACAGCGCAGGGCTTTAGCGGGCGCGGCAGCCCTGACCGCGTGGATGCGCTGGTCTGGGCGCTGACGGAGTTGATTATCGCGCCCGCCGAAAAGTATCGCCGCCCGCAGGTGCGAACGCTGGGTTAGAAACCCTTAAACTT
>CAMAWZ010000044.1 GCA_945861995.1 Pseudorhodobacter antarcticus | reverse complement strand
CCAGCGCTGTGTTCGCTGGTTTTGCAGCAGGGCTGATTGCCGTCTTGCTGCATTTCGCGTTTGTGCAAAAGCTGATCCTATTGTCGGAGCAGTATGAAGCGGGCACGCTGACCCATTTCGCGGGCGGGGCAGAACCGCATAGCCATGACACTGCTGCCACGCAAGTCGAAGGTGCCGCCGAATCTGGCCACGACCATGGCCCGCACAGCCACGAAGATAGCGCGGCCAGCGATCTTCAGCGCAACGGCCTTACCGCCCTGTTCATGATCTTGGTTTACACGGGCTACGCACTGGTGCTGACCGCTGGCTTTGCCGCTGCCGAGATGTGGGGCCGCAAAATTGGCCCCTCCGAAGGGCTGCTTTGGGGCATTGCAGGATTTGCCGCTTTCCAGTTGGCCCCCGCCATGGGCCTTGCGCCAGAATTGCCAGGAACAGTTGCCGCCGATATCACCGCGCGGCAAATCTGGTGGTGGTCTACTGTGCTGGCCACAGGCGGCGGTATCGCTCTGCTGGCCTATGGGCGGCAGGTCTGGGCGTTTGGGCTGGCAGGCGCGCTGCTTGCCGCGCCGCATGTCATAGGCGCCCCCCAGATCGAGGGCTATTTCGGCATGGCCCCGCCCGAAGTGGCGGCGGCATTTGCCACGCGTGTGCTTGGCGCTGCGCTGGTGGTTTGGGCCGCCTTGGGCTGGATCGCGGGGCATTTCTGGGCCAACTCTGCCCGCGAAGATTAACCCGCGCGCTTTGCATCTTTACAAGATGCACGCGGCGTTTCACATGCACAGGGGCGCGCAGGCAAACCGCGCGCCCTTTTTCATAAGGCGCTCAAATGCAGTTGACCCTGATTGGCATAGGCACTGGCAACCCCGACCATCTGACGCGGCAGGCCATGCGCGCGATGAAGTCGGCAGGCCTTATTCTGTTGCCCCGCAAGGGAAAGAGCAAGGCTGATCTGGCAGACCTGCGCCGCGCGATTTTGGCCGATGTTGCACCCCAAACGCCTATAGCCGAGTTTGATCTGCCCGTAAGGGACGAGACATTTGCCGATTACACCACCCGCGTGAACGCTTGGCACGACGCCATCGCAGCAGTTTGGACGCAGACCATCGCCCAACACCCCGCCGATAACGTGGCCCTGCTGATCTGGGGCGATCCTGCCCTGTATGACAGCACCCTGCGCATCGCCGCCCGCCTAACCCCCGCCCCTAAAATATCTGTCATTCCTGCCGTCACCTCGATCACAGCGATGACCGCCGCCCACGCCATCGCGCTCAATGACATTGGCGCGCCTTTTGTCGTCACCACAGGGCGGCAATTGCGCGATCATGGCTTTCCCGCTGGCGTGAACACCGCCGTGGTCATGCTGGACGGCGAGAACAGTTTCACCGCCCTGCCCCCAGATGGGATCACCATTTATTGGACAGCCTACGCTGGCATGGAAAACGAAATATCCCTTGCAGGTCCTTTGCAAGAGACCGCCCCAAAAATCGTCGAAGCGCGCACAAAGGCCCGCGCCGCGCATGGCTGGATCATGGATGTTTACTTGCTGCGGCGCGTTTAAGCCGACCCGCCAAGGGGGGGGCTTTGCCCCCCGCTGCGCTCCCCCCAGGATATTTTCCGAGTTAGGAAGGAACAGAGCGTCTGCCGCCTTCCTAACTCTAAAAATATCCACAGGGGGTGAGCGGAGCGAGGGGGCGCGTGCGCCCCCTTTTCAGTCGGCAGGCATCATTGCATCCAACAGGGCCAGCGCCTCTGCGCTATGCCAATCTGCATCGCCAATCAGGCGGGCAACTTCTTGGCCTTGCGGGTTTAGGATAATTGTCACGGGCAGGCCCAGAATGCCAATTTGTGACGCCAGCGCGGATTTGGGATCGCGCATATGGATCAGATGCGCCACGCCTGCCTCGTCAATAAAACGGGTCAGTTGCGACAGTGGGTTGCGTCCTGTGGCCAGCGCGACCACCGCCAAATCGGGCATATCTTTTGCCAGCGCGCCAAGGAAAGGCATTTCCTTGCGGCACGGCGAGCACCATGTCGCCCAGAAATTGACCAGCGCCCAGCGGCCCTTTAGCTCACTCAGCGAACGGGGGGCGTCATCCAGCCCCAAAAATGCCGCTTCTGGCAGATCTTTGGGCGCCGGATGCACGATCAACTTTTCCATATCGCCCACGCGCAAAGCGTCTAACCCTTGGGCATTTGCACCAAGCGCAAAGCAAGTATAAAGAAGCGCAAACATAAACAGTCGCAGCACCATAGGCCCCCCATGAGCAAGTCAGACACAGCCAAACCCGCCAATAGCATGTGGGGCGGGCGTTTTGCCAGCGGGCCTGACGCAATTATGACTGCGATCAATGCCTCTATCAGCTTTGACCAGCGTCTTTACGCCCAAGATATCGCAGGCTCAGCCGCCCATGCCGCGATGCTGGCGCGCCAAGGTATCATCACCTCTAACGATGCGCAGGCAATCAGGGAAGGCCTGCTCACGATCTTGTCAGAAATCGAGAGCGGGGCGTTTGAATTTTCAGATGCGCTGGAAGACATCCACCTGAACATCGAAAACCGCTTGACGGACATGATCGGCGAGGCGGGTAAGCGGCTGCACACAGCGCGTTCGCGCAACGATCAAGTGGCGGTTGATTTTCGCCTCTGGGTTCGCGGGCAATGCGACGGCGCGATAGAGGAGATTACCGCCCTGATGCGCGCTTTTGTGGATCAGGCACAGGCGGGGGCGGATTGGGTCATGCCAGGCTTTACGCACCTGCAAACCGCCCAACCCGTGACTTGGGGCCATCATATGCTGGCCTATGTTGAAATGCTAAACCGCGATCGTGGGCGGTTCGAAGACGCCCGTTTGCGCATGAACGAATGCCCCTTGGGGGCTGCGGCCCTTGCTGGCACGGGCTTTCCGATTGACCGCGATTATACCGCAAAAGAATTGGGATTTGACCGCCCCACCGCCAATTCGCTGGACAGCGTTTCCGACCGCGATTTCGCGCTGGAATTTCTTTCTGCCGCCAGCATCTGCGCGCTGCACCTATCGCGCTTTGCCGAAGAATTGGTGATTTGGTCATCGGCGCAGTTCCGCTTTGTGCGCCTGTCTGACCGCTGGACAACCGGTTCCAGCATCATGCCGCAAAAGAAAAACCCCGATGCGGCAGAGCTTTTGCGCGCCAAAATCGGGCGGATCATGGGCGCGCAAGTGGCCCTGCTGACTGTGATGAAGGGCCTGCCGCTGACCTATTCCAAAGATATGCAAGAAGACAAAGAACAGGTGTTCGACGCCGCAGATACCCTTATGCTGGCCCTTGCCGCGATGACGGGGATGGTTGGCGATATGACAGCCAACCGCGCGGTGCTGGCGCAAGCCGCCGCATCAGGCTTTTCCACCGCCACTGATTTGGCCGATTGGCTGGTGCGTACCTTAAACCTGCCCTTCCGCGAGGCGCATCATATCACGGGCGCTTTGGTGGCCATGGCCGACAGCGCGGGCGTCGATCTGCCCGACCTTTCGCTTGCGCAGATGCAATCAGTGCATGGCGGCATCACGCAGGCCGTCTTTTCCGTTTTGGGTGTTGAAAACTCGATCCGTTCGCGTCAATCTTATGGCGGAACATCGCCCATCCGCGTGGCCGAGCAAGCGGCGCGATGGAAAGCGGCGCTGGGCTAAGGCAGTGTGAGTCAACTTATGGAAAGGGTTTGCTATGACAAAAACCACCATCCTGCGCGGCACGTTTATTGCTTTGGCAGCGGGCAGCCTATCGGCCTGCGACGTGAGTGACCCGCGCCTTAACACGGGCATATCCATTGGCACAGATGGCCTGTCAATGCAGCCATCGGTTCAGGCCAATGTCGGTGGCGGCCTGCTGCAATACACGCCGTCCATCAACTGATGCGCAGCTTTATCGCCATTTTGGGCCTGCTTGTTCTGACCGCTTGCGGCGCGGATGGCCCCCCTTCCGCGCCAGCGGCAAAGCCCGCCGCAGGGCTAACCATTTCAGGTGTGGCCAAAGTGGGCATCGCACCCCTTGGCGGGTAGCAGCCGTGATCTGTGCAATTGCCCCTGCCCCCAACTCTGCTATATCGCGGTTATTGGCTTAGGGGCGCGCGATGGATCATTTTACCTATAAAGATGGGCATTTGCATGCCGAGGATGTCAGCTTAGCAGATATTGCTGCCAGCGTCGGCACGCCGTTTTATTGCTATTCCACGGCAACCCTGACGCGCCATTATCAATTGTTCACGCAGGCCCTGTCCCCCATGCCGCATTTGGTCTGCTTTGCGATCAAATCCCTGTCCAATGTGGCCGTGCTAAAGGTGCTGGGCAAATTGGGCGCGGGCATGGATGTGGTGTCGGGCGGCGAATATCTGCGCGCGCGCGCCGCTGGCGTTTCGGGCGATAAAATTGTCTTTTCAGGCGTGGGCAAAACCCGCGAAGAAATGGCGCTGGCGCTGACGGGCGGCATTCGCCAATTCAACGTGGAATCCGAGCCTGAAATGCGCGCCCTGTCGGAAGTGGCGCTGTCCTTGGGCAAAATCGCCCCGATCACCATCCGTGTGAACCCCGATGTCGATGCCAAAACGCACGAGAAAATCGCCACAGGCAAAAAGGAAAACAAATTTGGTATTCCCATTTCCCGCGCCCCTGCCGTTTATGCCGAGGCCGCAACCCTAAAAGGCCTGCGCGTGGTGGGAATTGATGTGCATATCGGCAGCCAACTGACCGATCTTGCCCCCTTTGCCGAAGCCTATCAAAAGGTCGCCGATCTGACTGTTTTGCTGCGCGCGCATGGCCACACCATCGAACGGCTCGACCTTGGCGGGGGCCTTGGCATTCCCTACACGCGCGGCAACGAGGCTCCGCCCCTGCCCGCCGATTATGGCGCGCTGATCCAGCGCACCCTTGGCCATTTGGGCTGCGAAATTGAAATTGAACCGGGCCGCCTGATTGCGGGCAATGCAGGGATACTGGTGTCGAAAGTCATCTATGTGAAATCAGGCGAAGAGCGCGAGTTCCTGATCCTTGATGCCGCGATGAATGATCTTGTCCGCCCGTCGATGTACGGCGCGCATCACGATATTGAACCCGTAGTGCAGCCCGCCCCCGCGCATGACCGCGCCAGTTACGATGTGGTGGGGCCAGTGTGCGAAACGGGCGATACATTTGCCAAGGCCCGCGCCTTGCCCCATTTGGTCGAGGGCGATCTTGTGGCCTTCCGATCGGCTGGCGCATATGGCGCGGTGATGGCGTCCGAATACAACACCCGCCCCCTGATCCCCGAAGTGTTGGTGCAGGGCGATCAATTTGCTGTCATCCGCGCGCGGCCAAGCTTTGACGAAATCCTAAAACGAGATACCATCCCAGCATGGTTGTAAACTGGCCGAGGGAATGGAACCAAGCACCCAAGCAAAAGACGTTCTAGCCCAAATCAAAGCGCCCCTGCGCTGGACTTTGGCTGGCCTGTGGGTGCAGGCCGTTTTGCAGGCGCTTTGGCCACTGAATACTGTCTTATTAACGGGTTATGCTGCCCTCGCCTTTGGCCTGCCCAGCCTGCTGCCGTTGGATTATGCATGGTTTGCGCTGCTGGCCTTTATTGCCGCGATAGGGGCGGCGCTGTGGTATGCCGCGCGCCGTTTTGTGCGCCCAACGGCCGCAGGTGCCCTTGCGCGGCTGGATGCGGGCCTAAGCGGCCAGCCGCTGGCTGCGCTGCGTGATGATCAGGCGATTGGGGCAGATGACCCTGCCTCGGTTGCCGTCTGGCAGGCGCATTTGGTGCGCATGGCGCGCAAACTGGCTGGCCTGCGTGCGGCCCAGCCCGATTTGCGCCTATCGAGCTCCGATCCTTTTGCGCTGCGCTACGGCGCGCTGTTGCTTGCGGTTCTGGCCGCCCTGTTTGGCCCGCCGATGCAAATGGCCAGCCTTGGCACGCTCGGCACCGCCGCCCCGCCTACTGGCCCGATGTGGGAGGCATGGGCCACCCCGCCCGCCTATACAGGCCAGCCAGCCCTGTATTTGGCCGACCAAAAACAAGATGAATTGTCCCTTCCTATCGGCACCCGCATTGATCTGCGACTTTATGGCGCTGCGGGCGAGGTGATTTTGGATGAAACCATCTCGGCCCGCACGGATGCCACGGCCCTTGCCCAGCCAAGCCAAAGCTTTGCGCTTGCGCAATCAGGCGCGCTGAACTTTCGCGGCAGTGGCGGGCGGGATTTTACGATCACCGCCCAGCCTGACGCGCCGCCAACCATTGCCGCAACTGGCCCCATCGCGCGGCAGGGCGATGCTCGCTTTACCCTGCCGTTTGCGGCGCAAGATGACTATGGCATCGCCAAAGGCCGCGCGGAAATTGCGCTGGATCTGTCAAAGGTCACCCGCGCCTATGGTTTGGCCGCCCAGCCCGACGCGCCGCCAAGCGCCGTTGTAGACCTGCCCCTGCCACGGCGCGGGGGGCGCAGCGACGTGACGGGCGCATTGGTGGATGATCTGTCCAAAGATCTTTTGTCAAACCTGCCCGTGACCATTACCCTTCAAGCGACCGACGGCGCAGGCCAAACCGCCGCCGCCGATCCCGTGTCATCTATCCTGCCCGGCAAGCGGTTTTTCGACCCCCTGGCCGCCGCTATTGTGGAAATGCGCCGCGATATTTTGTGGGCGCGCAGCAATGCCCCGCGCGCGGCGCAAATCCTAAAGGCGGTCACCACCGCGCCCGACGGATTTATCGTCAACAATCGCGCCTATCTGCGCCTGCGCGCCGTCATCGCTGCACTGGATGGCGAGGCGGGCGCGCTGACCGATGATCTGCGCGCAAGCCTGACCGAAGAGATGTGGCAAATTGCCGTGCTGATCGAAGAAGGCGATTTGACATCTGCGCGCGAGCGCCTGACCCGCGCGCAAGACCGTCTGGACGAGGCGATCCGCAAAGGCGCATCCCCCGAAGAAATCGACGCGCTGATGCAAGAGTTGCAAGACGCGCTGCGCAACTACACCCGCCAACTGGCGCAGGAACAGCGCGAGCGGGGCGAGGATACTTCGCAAAACCAAGACGGCCCCAGCATGAACGCGGGTCAGCTACAGCAAATGCTGGACAAGCTGAAAGAGTTGATGGAACAGGGAAAAACCGCCGAAGCCGCCGAACTGATGCAGCGCCTGCGCGAGTTTATGGATAATATGCGCGTAGCCGAGGGCGAAGGCCAAGGCGAAGGTCAGGGTCAAGGCCAAGGCGGCCCATCGGGACAGGCCATGCGCGAGCTGAGCGATACCATGCGCGGCCAGCAGGGCCTGTCCGACGACGCCTTCCGCGATATGCAAAACGGCGAGAACGGCATGGGCCAAAGCGATCAAGGTGAAGGGACGCTTGCCCAGCGTCAGCAGGCCCTGCGCGACCGCTTGGACGACTTGCAGCGCCAAGGCAACCTTCCGGGCGAGGGCAGCGCGCAGGGCGAGGCAGGCCGCCAAGCGCTGGACGATGCGGCCCGCGCGATGGAAGATGCCGAAGAGGCCCTGCGGGACGGTGATTTGCCGGGCGCGCTGGACGGGCAAGCACAGGCGCTGGAAGCCCTGCGCGAAGGAATGGCGCAACTGGGCGAGGCGCTGGCGCAAGAACAGGGCGAGGGCCAGCAGGGCGATCAATTCGGCGCGGCCACGGGCGAGGAGGACCCACGAGCGCGCGACCCATTGGGGCGGCAAGCGGGCAATGCCCTGCGCAACGGATCGGACGAAAACCTGCTGCAAGGCGGCGATGTCTATCGCCGCGCCGAAGAACTGCTAGAAGAAATCCGCCGCCGTTCAGGCGAAGGTACGCGGCCCGAAGACGAACGCAATTATCTGAAACGGCTCTTGGATTTGTTCTGATGGAAGGGGGGCTTTGCGCGCCCCAGCGCGCAAAGAGGCGCGCTTCCCCCCGCAGGATATTTGGGAAAAAGAGAAACGCGTCAGCCGTTTCTAGTGCCCCCGAAGCCGCGCCAATATCTGTTTTGCAGCCGCCCGCGAGGGGCTATTAGGGCGAAATGCCAGAGCGCAGATCAGGCCCCAGATGGCCCCAGCCAAAACCTGCCAAATGTCATGCGCGCCAGATTCGATGCGCGACGCCCCCGTAAACCATGCCGCCAGAATTACCGCACTTTGCGCGATGGGTGATCCTATCAGGCAGCTTTGCACCAAAGAAGCCGCGCCAAAGACGGCGGTCGAGGTATGGCCCGAAGGAAACCCTTCCAGCCCCCCGCGTGGCCGCTGGGCAATTTCTGCATCGCCCAGCCCGCGCTTGGTGGCATGAAGCCCAACGAAATGCACCGCATATCGCCCGAAGTACGCAAGCCCCTGCCCATTGGCAATCTGGCATCCCAGCGCCAGCAGCGGCAGCGCAACTTGGAATTTGTCGCCATATTTTTCAACCTCGCGCGGGGTGATGAACGTCACCAGCGCCAGCACCGCCAGCACTCCTTGAGCGCGGCGCAGCGGGGTCAGTTTGCGCATCAGGCGTTTAAGGGCGTATTTACCCATCACGCCCGCTTCCCCATCACCGCCACACCCAGCACTTGCAAAACCTTGGCCTCGATCTGGGCGGCGTCCATGCCCGCCACTTCATACATCCGCTCTGGGCTGGCTTGGTCGATGAAGATATCGGGCAGCACCATGCTGCGGAATTTCAGGCCGTGGTCAAACACGCCCTCGTCGGCCAGCAGTTGGGCAACGTGCGATCCAAATCCGCCCACCGCGCCCTCTTCAATCGTGATCAGCGCCTCGTGGGTGCGTGCCAGCGACAAGATCATCGCAGCGTCCAGCGGTTTGGCAAAGCGGGCATCGGCGACGGTGGGGGTAATGCCGCGCGCGCCCAGCGCCTCGGCCGCCTTTTGCACCTCGCTGAGGCGCGTGCCAAAAGATAGCAGCGCCACGCGCGAGCCCGTGGCCACAATGCGGCCTTTGCCAATTTCCAGTGGCACACCGCGCGCGGGCATTTCCACCCCCACACCTTCACCGCGCGGATAGCGAAAGGCGATGGGCCCCTCGTTATGCGCCGCAGCCGTGGCGACCATATGGACAAGTTCCGCCTCATCCGCCGCCGCCATCACCACCATGCCGGGCAGGTTGGCCAGAAAGGCCACATCAAACGCCCCCGCATGGGTGGCCCCATCCGCCCCAACCAGCCCCGCGCGATCAATTGCAAAGCGCACGGGCAGGCGCTGAATGGCCACGTCATGCACAACTTGGTCATACCCGCGCTGCAAAAAGGTCGAATAAATCGCGCAGAACGGCTTCATCCCCCCTGCTGCCAGCCCCGCCGCAAAGGTCACGGCGTGTTGTTCGGCAATGCCCACATCAAAGCTGCGGGCAGGAAAGCGGGCGGCGAATTTATCAAGGCCCGTGCCATCGGGCATGGCGGCGGTTACGGCCACAATGCGCGGGTCAGCATCGGCCTCGGCGATCAGGGCGCGGGCAAAGGTCGCGGTATAACTGGGGGCATTGCTGGGCGCTTTCACCTGCTCGCCCGTCAGCACGTCGAACTTGGCCCGCGCATGGCCGCGATCGGTTGCGGCTTCAGCGGGGGCGTAACCCTTACCCTTTTTGGTCAGCACATGCAGCAGCACGGGCCCCGTGGCGCGCGCGTGCAGCGTGCGCAGCACAGGCAATAGCTGATCCAGATCATGCCCATCAATCGGCCCAACGTAATAAAACCCAAGGCTTTCAAACAGCGTTCCCCCCACCGCCATGCCCTTAAGCATATCCTTGGCGCGCTTGGCCCCTTCTTGCAAAGGCTCTGGCAAAAGCGAGACGAACCCCTTCGCCGCCGCCTTTAGATCTTGCATCGGCGCTTCGGCATAAAGGCGCGACAGATAGGTTGAAAGCGCGCCCACGGGCGGGGCAATCGACATTTCATTATCGTTCAGCACCACAAACATGCGCCGCCCCAAATGGCCCGCGTTATTCATCGCCTCAAACGCCATGCCAGCCGACATTGACCCATCGCCAATCACCGCCACAGCATCGCCGCCGTCCCCGCCCAGTTCTGCCGCCATCGTAAACCCCAAAGCCGCCGAAATCGACGTGCTGGAATGGGCCGCGCCGAACGGGTCATAGGGGCTTTCGCTGCGCTTGGTAAAGCCTGATAGCCCGCCCTCGCTGCGCAGAGTGCGAATGCGGCCCCGCCGCCCCGTAAGAATTTTATGCGGATAGCATTGATGCCCCACATCCCAAATGATCTTATCGCGCGGCGCATGAAACACGGCGTGCAGCGCCACAGTCAATTCCACCACACCCAGACCCGCACCCAAATGCCCGCCCGTCACTGATACTGCCGAGATTGTCTCGGCTCGCAATTCGCCTGCAAGCTGATGCAAATCGCGGTCGGACAGGGCCCGCAGATCGGATGGAAAGGTCACGCGGTCCAGCATCGGGGTGTTGGGCTGCTCGGTCATAGCACTCTCTTAACTTCTGCGCGAAATGGTAAAGCGGGCGGCGTCGATCAGCAGATGGGCCGCAGCGCCATAGGGGGCCAGCGCCGCCTCGGCCTCATCCACCAACTGCGCGGCGCGCGCGCGCGCCCCGTCCAGCCCCAGCAAAGATACGAACGTTGCCTTGCCCGCACCGGCATCCTTTTGCAGACGTTTGCCTGCGGTGGCCTCATCGCCCGTCACGTCCAAAATGTCATCAGCAATTTGAAAAGCAAGGCCCAGCGCAGCGGCATAGGCGCGCAGCGGGGCCAAATCTTTGCCCGCCATCCGCGCGCCCGCCATGGCCGACCATTCAATCAGCGCCCCCGTCTTGCCCGCCTGCAGGGCCGTAATCTCATCCAGCGTCAGCGGCGCGGGGGCCGTTTCGGCGGCAATATCCAAAGCCTGCCCCAGCACCATGCCCTCGGCCCCCGCCGCAATGGCAAGGCTGCGCGCCAGATCAATGCGCACCTCGGCAGGCCCAATTTCTGGCGCGCAAATCAGCTCAAACGCCAGCGTTTGCAGCGCGTCACCTGCCAGTATTGCCGTCGCATCATCCCATTTGATATGCACAGTGGGCAGGCCGCGCCGCAGATCGTCATTGTCCATGGCGGGCAAATCATCATGCACCAACGAATAGGCATGCAGCGCCTCGATCGCCGCAGCCGCGGGCATGGCCGAGGCCCCGTCCACCCCCAGCATCCGCGCCGATTGCAAAACCAAAAACCCGCGCAGCCGCTTGCCCCCCGCGCTGGCATAGCGCATGGCCTGAACAACAGGCGCATAGCCCTTGGCTTGCAAAGCGCGGTCTAGGTAATCACCGATGGCCACCGCATCAGCGGCAAGTTGCGCGGAAAAGCTCACAGCCCCTCCACAGGCGTTGTGCCCACCGCGCGCCCTTCGGATGCGCGGATCAGTTCTACCTTTTCCTCGGCCTCTTTCAGTTTGGCCGCGCAATGCGCCTTCAGCGCCGCGCCGCGATCATACAGGATAAGGCTTTGCTCCAGCGCCACTTCGCCGCGCTCTAACTGGCCCACAACCGCCTCCAGCGCGGCCATCGCCTCTTCAAAGCTCATCTTTGCAATGTCGTCA
>CAMAWZ010000043.1 GCA_945861995.1 Pseudorhodobacter antarcticus | reverse complement strand
GGCCCCTGCGATCAAAACCCGCTCGCCCGTCTGCACCTGAGCCTTATCGATCAGAAATTCTGCCGCCGTCAGCCCACCAAAGAAAAAGGCTGCAGCCTCGGTATCGGTCATGCTATCGGGCGTGGGCAAAATCGCGCCAGTTTCGCGAATGGTCAGATATTCGGCATGGGTTCCGCCCGCAAACCCCTTGGTGCCAAATACCCGCTGGCCCATAGCAAAGCTGCTTATGCCTGCGCCAAGCCCCGCCACCTCGCCAGCAAATCCCCAACCTGCCGCCACGCGCGGGCGGCGCAGCCCAATCACCGCGCGCAGCAAAAGACCCATGCCGCGCGGCACGACGCCCGATCGCAGCCGCACATCCCCCGCCGTCACAGGCGCAGCGGTGACACGCACCAAAACCTCGCCTGCGCGCGGCACGGGAATTGGACGTTGGTCAAAAACAATACCCTCAGGCCCGCCATAGGCCGCATAGCGCGCGGCGTGCATCATCTTGGTCATGATTTGTCCTTTGGGGTGAATTGGAACACCGCATCAAGTGGTTTTCCAAAATGCTGCGCGATTAGAAAAGCCAATTCCAAACTTGGGAAATACTTGCCATTCTCTATCGCCATGATGGTTTGGCGCGTCACGCCAACGGCCTCGGCCAGATCTTTTTGCGTCATCTCGCCCGCGTCAAACCGCAAACGGCGGATTTGGTTTGTGATCAGCGGCACTTAAAAGCCCCGCCGATAAAGAATCAATTTCGTAACCTCTGATCCAAGGCTAGAGATGGCGCAGCTGGCAAGGATCAGGTTCAAAAAGGCCACAAGCCCGCCGCCAAAAGCCAGATACACAATGGCCAGCACAATTCCGGTGGCCATGATGATCTGCGCCGCCTGCATCGCGCGCAGGGAAATGCCTTTGTCCCGCTCATCACGAATGTGAAAGCTGTCATTCTCGCCCGTCAGCACCGCATACCCGATGTTGAACAGAACCGTCATCACGATCGCAATCCCGACGCTGATCGCAATCAGCCACAGCACCGACCGCGCCCAAGCTTGCGCACCCATAGGCCCATCATAGATACCAGCAGCGGTGTTTTGGCCCAAAACGGCAATCATCAAGCCCCAAGAGATAAAGCTAACAATGACAGCGACGACAGCGTTGCGATGTTCGAAAGACATACTTGTTTGACCCAAGGTTAAACCATCTGATCCTAAGATATATCTTTATATACACCATGTCAAATATTCTTTACCTTGACCAAAGCCTGCCTTCGCGTCACGATACCCCAAACGGGAGGGATAGAATGACCAAAGCATTGATAACTTGGGGCGGATGGGATGGGCACGAGCCTGACAAAGTGGCCGCCCTTTTTGCCGAAGATTTGCGCGATCAGGGCATGGAGGTGACGGTGTTTGACACCCTTGCCTGTTTTGATGACCCTGCCCGCCTGACTGATCTGGCCTTAATTGTGCCGATCTGGACGATGTCGACCATCGGCAAAGAACAGTCCGAACATGTGCAGGCGGCAGTGGCGGCTGGCGTGGGCCTTGCGGGCTGTCATGGCGGGATGTGCGATGCCTTTCGCAATGATGTCGGCTGGCAGTTTATGACGGGCGCGCAGTGGGTGGCCCATCCTGGAAATGACGGGGTGGAGTACCGCGTGCGGATGGTATCGGACGATCCGCTGGTGGCAGGGATTGCCGATTTCGAGGTCAAGACCGAGCAGTATTATCTGCACATCGACCCTGCGGTAAAGGTGCATGCTGTCTGCGATTTCCCGCTCGTGGATGGCCACCATGCCCCCAACGGCCCCGTGGCAATGCCCGTGGTGTTCAGCAAAATGTGGGGCAAAGGGCGGGTTTATTACAACGCGCTGGGGCATCAGGCAAATGTGATTGACCACGGCGCGCCGCGCGAGATGCTGAGGCGCGGCATGGTTTGGGCGGCGAAATAGGGGGGTACGGGCCCACGGCGCCTTTTTCGACGGGTATTGAACAGAGGAGAGGCCGATATTTGATGGAGAATGTTTCGATCACCACATGTTTGTGGTTCGCCAGCCACGGCATTGATGCCGCGCGGTTCTACATCTCGTTGATCCCAGACAGCCGCTTGCTAACGGCTGCTACGGGCGAGGATAGCCCGATGATTGTGGATTTCACTTTGGCGGGCGTGCCATATCGCATTTTGAACGGTGGCCCCCGCTACAAACTGACCCCCGCCTGTTCGATTGCCGTCACAACCCATAGCCAAGCCGAAACAGACCGTCTGTGGCAGGCACTTTGCGCCGATGGCGGCGAAGAGAGCCGTTGCGGTTGGCTGATCGACCGCTGGGGCGTATCGTGGCAAATTGTTCCGCAAGCGCTGTTCACTATGCTTGGCTCAGCTGATCACGAAGCAGCGGGCCGTGCCCAAGCGGCGATGCTGCGAATGGGCAAGATCGAAATTGCGGTGCTGCAAGCGGCTTTTGATGCCGCGTGATGGGCCTGTGACCCAAAGGGGGCCTGCGCGGCCCCCTCACCTGTCTGCCAAGGCAGACAGGTTTCACCCCCTGCGAGGTATTTGAACCAAAATGAAAGGGCTTAGGGTTTGCTCGCGCGGATCAGCCCCATAATATCCTTTGCGGCGGCTGGAATGTTGGTGCCTGGCCCAAAAATCGCTTTGACCCCTGCGTCATAGAGGAACTGGTAGTCCTGCTGCGGAATGACCCCGCCGCAGATGACCAGAATTTCCCCCGCGCCCGCATCGCGCAGCGCCTGCACCAATTTGGGGGCAAGGGTTTTGTGGCCCGCCGCCTGTGACGAGATGCCAATCACATGCACATCATTGTCGATCGCATCTTGCGCCGCCTCTTCTGGGGTTTGGAACAAGGGGCCCACATCCACATCAAAGCCGATATCGGCAAAGGCGGTGGCAATGACCTTGGCGCCGCGATCATGCCCGTCTTGGCCCATTTTCACCACCAGCATACGCGGGCGGCGGCCCTCGGCCTCGGCGAAATCTTCGACGTCTTTTTGAATGGCGGCAAAGCCTGCATCGCCCTCATATGCCGCACCGTAAACCCCTGCCAAGGTTTTCACTTCCGCGCGGTGACGGCCAAAGATTTTCTCCATCGCCATACTGATCTCTCCTACCGTTGCGCGGCCGCGGGCAGCCGTGACAGCCGCATCCAGCAAATTGCCGCCATCTGCCGCGCGGCGGGTCAACTCGTCCAAGGCCGCCGTGCAAGCCCCCTCGTCCCGCGCGGCGCGGGTGGCCGCCAGCCGTGCGATTTGCGCGTCCCGCACGGCGTGGTTGTCGATATCCAAAATCTCAATCGCGTCTTCTTTGGGCAGGCGGTATTTGTTCACCCCAACCACCACTTCATCGCCGCGATCAATCGCCGCTTGGCGTTTTGCGGCCGATTCTTCAATGCGCAGTTTCGGCATACCACTGGCAACCGCCTTGGTCATGCCGCCCATCGCTTCGACTTCTTCAATCAGCGCCCATGCCTCGCGCGCCAGCTGATCGGTCAGGCTTTCCACATAATAGCTGCCCGCCAGCGGGTCGATCACGCGGGTGACCCCCGTTTCATGCTGCAAGATCAGCTGCGTATTGCGCGCAATGCGGGCGGAAAATTCGGTGGGCAGGGCCATCGCTTCATCAAGGGCATTGGTGTGCAGGCTTTGCGTGCCGCCCAGCACGGCCGACATCGCCTCATACGCCGTGCGGATCACGTTGTTATAAGGGTCAGCCTCTTGCAAGCTAACGCCACTGGTCTGGCAATGGGTGCGCAGCATCAGACTGCCCTGATTTTTGGGCTGAAATTCCGACATAATCCTATGCCATAGCATCCGCGCCGCGCGCAGCTTTGCCGCCTCCATGAAGAAATTCATGCCAATGGCGAAGAAAAATGACAGGCGGCCCGCAAAATCATCCACGTTCATGCCGCGCGCCAAGGCAGCGCGCACATATTCGCGCCCATCCGCCAGCGTATAGGCCAGTTCCTGCACCAAATTCGCCCCCGCCTCTTGCATATGATAGCCCGAGATCGAGATTGAATTAAACTTTGGCATATGGGCGGACGTGTATTCAATAATGTCCGCAATGATCCGCATTGATGGTTCTGGCGGGTAAATATAGGTATTGCGCACCATAAATTCTTTCAGAATATCGTTCTGAATGGTGCCAGACAGCAGGGCGGGATCAACCCCCTGCTCCTCGCCCGCCACAATAAAGCTGGCCAAAATGGGAATAACCGCGCCGTTCATCGTCATCGATACCGACACTTTGTCCAGCGGGATGCCATCGAACAAAATCTTCATATCCTCGACGGAATCAATCGCGACCCCCGCCTTGCCCACATCGCCCATCACGCGCGGATGGTCTGAATCATAGCCGCGATGCGTGGCCAGATCAAAGGCCACCGACACGCCCTGTTGGCCCGCCGCCAAATTCTTGCGGTAAAAGGCATTGCTGGCCTCGGCGGTGGAAAAGCCTGCGTATTGGCGAATTGTCCAGGGGCGGCCTGCATACATCGTGGCCTTAACCCCGCGCGTATAGGGCGCAAATCCTGGCAGTTCGTCCATCTGCGGCAGGTTTTCCGTATCGGCGGCTGTGTACAGCGGCTTGACGTTAATCCCTTCCAGCGTATGCCAATCAAGGCTTTCCAGGGAGCGGTCTTTCAACTCGCGCGCCGCCAATGCCTGCCATTTTGCCTTATCGGTCATATCGCTCTCCTTTGGGCGGGGCATGATTTGCACCCGTTTACCCTTTGTAATTTTGCGCCCGCGCCCTATATGCAGGGCATGAAACATCTGTTTGCCTTGGCCCTTATTGCCGCGCTTTACGCAGCCCCCAGCATGGCCGCACCAATGCAGCCCACCGCGTCCAGCGCCGTTGATCTGGAGGCATTAAAATACATCTCGCGGGTGCTGGTGGTCTTTGCCCCCGCGCCCGAAGACCCCAGTTTCCTGCGCCAAATGTCCCTGCTGGCCGAAGATCGGGGCGAACTCGCCGAGCGTGACTTTGTGCTGGTTGTCGATACAGACCCCGCCGCAATGTCCGCCCTGCGCACAAAACTGCGCCCCTCAGGGTTTGCCCTGCTGGTGGTGGACAAAGACGGCAAAACCGCCCTGCGCAAACCGCGCCCGTGGAGCCTGCGCGAGATTATGCGCGCCATCGACAAGCTGCCCTCGCGGCAGGGCGAAATACTTGAAGCGCTGCCTTCGGGGCGGTAAATCATTCAAACTCCAAAATAACTTCGTCCACCTTCAGGCTGGCCCCTGCACTGGCCCTCACCGCCTTGACCACGCCTTTGCGTTCGGCTTTCAGGATGTTTTCCATCTTCATCGCCTCGACAGTGGCCAGCGCCTGACCTTCTTGCACCTCATCCCCTGCTGCCACCATAACATTGGTCACCAAACCTGGCATTGGGCACAGCAAGAACTTCGATGTATCGGGCGGGGTCTTTTCCAGCATCAATTTTGCCAGTTCTGCCTGACGCGGGGTGCGCACATGGCATTTCAAATCTGCCCCGCGCAGGCGCAAACGGAACCCACCGCTGATTTTGGCAACCTTCATCACCAGCGGGCTGCCATCGACCACCAGCTTGGCAAGCGGCTGACCCGGTGTCCAATCCGACGCCACCCGCACCACCAAACCCTGCGCGAAATGCACCGATGATCCGTCATGGTCGGCCACAATTTTTACAGTATGCTCGGCGCCTTGCAGGGTGACAACCCAATCATCTCCCACGCGGCGTTCGTGGTTGTCCATCGTGCCCGACACTTTGGTGCGGCGAATTTCCGCCACGCGGTTCATGGCTGCTGCAGCGGCGGCGACACGCACGATTGTGCCCTCGTCCAATGTCGCGCCTTGAAACCCTTCGGGATATTCTTCGGCGATAAAGGCCGTGGTGATATTGCCCGAAATAAAGCGCGGATGATCCATCACCGCGCCCACAAACGGCAGGTTATGGCCAATGCCTTCAACCTCGAACGTGTCCAGTGCGATGCGCATTTCGTCAATCGCGCCCGTGCGGGTGGGGGCCCATGTGCACAGTTTTGCAATCATCGGATCGTAAAACATCGAAATCTCGCCGCCCTCGAACACGCCCGTATCATTGCGCACAATCCCGCCCGTGGCGGTGGCCCCTTCAACAGGGGGGCGATAGCGCGTCAAGCGGCCAATCGAGGGCAAAAAGTTGCGATACGGGTCTTCCGCATAAAGGCGGCTTTCCATCGCCCAGCCGTTGATTTTTATATCGCTTTGCGCAAACGGCAGCGGCTGCCCCGCCGCCACGCGGATCATCTGTTCCACCAAATCCACGCCCGTAATCAATTCGGTTACAGGATGTTCCACCTGCAAGCGCGTGTTCATTTCCAGAAAATAGAAATTGCGCGCGCCGTCCACGATAAATTCCACCGTTCCCGCGCTGGTATATCCCACCGCCCGCGCCAGTGCGCAGGCCTGCTCGCCCATCGCACGGCGCGTCGCCTCATCCAAAAATGGCGAGGGAGCCTCTTCGATCACCTTTTGATTGCGGCGCTGAATGGAACATTCGCGCTCGTGCAAATACACGATATTGCCGTGCTTATCGGCCAGCACCTGAATTTCGATATGGCGCGGCTGCGTGACAAATTTTTCAATGAAAATGCGGTCATCGCCAAAACTTGCAGCCGCCTCGTTCTTGGACGATCCGAACCCCTCGCGCGCCTCTGCGTCATTCCACGCAATGCGCATCCCCTTGCCGCCGCCGCCTGCCGATGCCTTAATCATCACAGGATAGCCAATTTCGGTGGCAATCTTGACTGCCTCATCAGCGTCGGCAATCAGGCCCATATGGCCGGGTACAGTCGAAACCCCCGCCTCTTGCGCAATTTTCTTGGACGTAATCTTATCGCCCATCGCCTCTATCGCGGGGGATGGTGGGCCGATAAAGGCCACACCAGCGGCTTCTAGCGCGGCGGCGAAATTCATGTTTTCGGACAAAAACCCATAGCCTGGATGCACCGCTTCGGCCCCCGTGGCCTTGATCGCTGCCATGATCTTATCAATCACGATATAGCTTTGCGCGGCAGGCGACGCCCCGATATGCACCGCCTCATCGGCCATTTTCACATGCAGCGCGCCGCGATCAGCGTCGGAATAGACCGCCACCGTTTTGATGCCCATTTTGCGGGCGGTTTTGATCACGCGGCAGGCAATCTCGCCCCGATTGGCGATGAGGATTTTATTAAACATGGGCAAGCTCCTGATAGGGCCACAGGCGGGCCAAAGCCCGTGGCAAAATGCGCTGCGCAAATGCAAAAAGGGCCAAGCGGGCTGTCAGCCCGTTTGACCCTAAATGCGCAACTGGCCCAAAGGCCGAAAGGGGTTTAGTACCGCGCGCCGCAGACGCTGAGGTCGTCGCAGACTGTGCCGAACAATCCGCCCATGACCGCGCCCGTATACAAATTTCCGCCCGCGACAGAAATAAGGGCTGCGCCCACGCCCGCACCCAACAGGCCGCGCTGAATGTCGTTATCCATACAAGCTGTAAGTGGCATGGCCAAAAGGCCAAGCACAATAAGTTTCCGCATGATTTGCCTCGATCGTTTGTTTTAATTAACGCCGAGTCTACAGAATCTCTTGCCATTTGGGAAGAAATTTCTGCGGCGGACTTGGGCCAAAAAAACGGCCCAACCCAAACGGGGCTGGGCCAGTTCAAAGGGAAGGTGTCACAAGCAACGCCCTTGGCCGTGCCAAGGGCGGCAACGTATGCCAAACTGGACATGGAGGCACCCTCGGCCAAGCGCGGCGTGCGCGCAAATGGCCATATGTCGCAGGCCTTGACCTGCGCCAAAAACTGCCGATCTGCGGCGCGCGCGCTCATGCCTCGTCGTCCTCGTCGTCCCAATCCGAAAAATCCATCGGAACGGCATTTTCATCAAAAACTGCGGGAAAGGATACGGCGGCGCGTTTGACATCAATACGCAAAAGCGCGTCATAGCTTGCGGGGTCGAACGGATCTTCCGCAGGCACAACTTCGCGGCCCAGCAGCCACGACAGGCGGCCCGCGTCCAGATTGCCCCTCTCGAACGGCTCTTCGCCAAACTGCGCCCAAAGCGCCGCCATAAATCCAGCGTCTGCCAGTTTATCGGCATTTTTGCGGTCTGCAAACCGCTCGCGACGCACCAGTTTCGTGGTGCCATCCTTATGGTTGGCGCGCCGAATGGTGAATTGATAATCCGAACCGGGCAAGCGCCCCGGAAATCCGCGATGTTTTAACATATCTGCCCCCTTTGCCTGCGCGCCAGTTGGCCTGTTCGCGCAAGGGGGGTGCTGTCACAAAGCGGGGCCGCGCTCAAGGGCGGGATCTGACCATGAAAAAAGGCGGGCGCGGCTGTTACACCCCTATGCGCCCGCCTCATGCCAAAGCTTCCTGCCTGCGCGCAGCCTTTATCGGCTGCCTGCGCAATGGGCCGCGCCTGCAAACGCAGGCCCAGAATGCGGCGCTGCGCTATGTCCCAGCGCAGCGCGGTTATAGAATTGGAAGCTGTGCAATTCTGTGCTGCTCGACACGATTTAGTCCATTTTTTTGAGGGGGGCGTGCTTGTTGCCACCCCCTTCACCGAGGGATAGGCGGCTTGGGCCCCGCCTAAGGCCAGAATATCGTATAATGTGCCAAAATCAAAAGAAAAAATGCAACTTTCCTTTGTAATCAAACTGGAAGCTATATCCTGTGGTTGCATTAGAAAATCTCTCTACTGCAGGTAGAGCCGTCGATCGAAAAGGTTTCAAAGTATTGCGTCGCCTCTGGGTCAGACACGCCAAATTCCACGGCGCGGTCGGCAATTGATACCAAAACCAAAGGCGCGGCCACGCCTTTTTCCGCCAGTTTGCCGACCACATAGCTTTGGCAAAGTGCCACCAAATCCGTTTCTGTCACCTCATAGCCGACGCTGCCGCCCAGTTTTGCAATTGCGGGGGCCACAAAGCGAAAGCGTGGCGCAGGGCCGTCGGGGCCGATGCTGTTCCAGATAATATCCAGCAGCGTTACCCCTTGGCCCGAAGGCACGGCAATCGCCGCGCCATCGCCCACAGTCACATCAAGATTTTCCTGCTCCATCTGGGCCAACCTACAGCGGGATATTGTCGTGCTTTTTCCACGGGTTCGTCAGCTTTTTCCCGCGCAGGCTGGCAAAGGCGCGCGCCACGCGGCGGCGGGTGGAATGGGGGCGGATCACCTCGTCGATAAAGCCCTTTTCGGCGGCCACAAAGGGGTTGGCGAAACGGTCTTCGTATTCTTGCGTCAGGCGGGCAATCTCGTCGGCTGGCTTGCCGCGATGGATGATCTCGGTTGCCCCCTTGGCCCCCATCACCGCCACTTCGGCCGTCGGCCAAGCATAGTTGAAATCACCGCGCAGCGGCTTGCTGGACATCACAACAAAAGCCCCGCCATAGGCCTTGCGGGTGATGACAGTCACCTTCGGCACTGTCGCCTCGCCATAGGCAAACAACAGTTTAGCGCCGTGCTTAATCACCCCGCCCAGTTCTTGCTGCACACCAGGCAGAAAACCTGGCACATCAACCAGTGTCAGGATCGGAATTTCAAACGCATCGCAAAACCGCACAAAGCGGGCGGCTTTGCGTGCAGAATCAATATCCAAGCAGCCTGCCAGCACCATAGGCTGATTGGCCACCACGCCCACAGTCTGCCCTTCAATGCGCACAAACCCCGTGATGATATTGGCCGCAAATTCGCGCTGAATTTCAAAGAAATCGCCCTCATCGGCAATTTTCAGCACCAATTCCTTCATATCATAAGGCTGGTTTGGATTGTCAGGGATCAGCGTGTCAAGGCTTGGCTCCAGCCGCGCGGGGTCGTCAAAGAACGGGCGCACAGGGGCCTTTTCGCGGTTGTTCAGGGGCAGAAAATCGATCAGGCGGCGCACTTCGGCCAGCGCCTCGACATCGTTTTCAAACGCGCCATCCGCCACCGATGATTTCTTGGTATGGGTTGCCGACCCGCCCAACTCGTCTGCCGAAACAGCCTCGTTGGTGACGGTTTTCACCACATCTGGCCCAGTGACAAACATATAGCTGCTGTCTTTGACCATGAAAATAAAATCGGTCATCGCGGGCGAATACACAGCCCCCCCCGCGCATGGCCCCATAATCATACTAATCTGCGGCACCACGCCCGATGCCATGATATTGCGCTGAAACACTTCGGCATAGCCTGCAAGGCTGGACACGCCTTCTTGAATGCGCGCGCCGCCACTGTCGGCAATGCCCACAATCGGCGCGCCGTTCTGAATGGCCATTTCCATAATTTTGCAAATCTTCTTGGAATGCGTTTCCGACAAAGACCCACCAAAAACCGTAAAATCTTGGGCATAGACATAAACCATCCGCCCATTCACCGTGCCCCAGCCCGTGACAACGCCGTCGCCTGCGGGGCGGTCGGCTTCCATACCAAAATCGGTGCAGCGATGGGTGACAAACATATCAAACTCTTCAAAGCTGCCCTCATCCATCAACAACTCGATCCGCTCGCGCGCGGCCAGCTTGCCCTTGGCGTGTTGGGCATCAATGCGCCGAACGCCGCCGCCCAACCGCGCCACATCGCGCCGCGCTTCCAGCTGTTCTAGGATGTCTTTCATGGCAGCCCCCTTTGGCAATTTGCGCGACCATACTGGTCTCGCCCGCCGCAGCAAAGCGCAATTCGGTAAATTTGCAAATAGTTGCCAAGGCAGTATCTGCAAACTGCAAACTTGCTAATAGTCTCCCACTTGGCTTTGCCCGCGCCCTGGCCTATAGCGGCAGAGTAATCTTTTTGCGCTGCATTATGCCGTTTTGTTCGACCGCGCCCTTTATCACCACACAGGGTTGCAGCGGCGGCCGCGCGCCTTTCAACTTATATAAATGGGCCAAAATCCGTGACCACTCCCGTATTTCTAAACCGCGCCACCCCGCCCAGTATCATCACCCTTACACTGCTGGCGGGCATCTCGGCCCTGTCGATGAACATCTTCCTGCCGTCTTTGCCGATGATGGCGCAGTATTTCAACGTGCCCTACGGGGTGATGCAGCAATCCGTCTCGCTGTATCTGGCGCTGTCTGCCGCGCTGCAAATTCTGATCGGCCCGCTGTCCGACCGCTACGGCCGCCGCCCCATTATGCTGGGCGCGCTGGCGCTGTTTTTGCTGGCCACACTCGGTACCATTCTGGCCCCCACAGCAGGCGTATTTCTGTTCTTTCGCATGATGCAGGCCGTGGTGGCCGCAGGAACAGTCCTGTCGCGCGCTGTGATCCGTGATATGGTGTCCGATGCGCGCGCCGCCTCGATGATTGCCTATGTCACGATGGGCATGTCGCTGGTTCCGATGGTTGGCCCAAGCATTGGCGGCCTCTTGGATCAGGCCTATGGCTGGCAAGCCAGTTTTGCCTTTCTGGGCGTTTCGGGCGCGCTGGTGCTGGCGCTGACCTATGCCGATATGGGCGAGACGCACTCCGCCTCTGATGTCAGCCTTGGCGGCCAGTTTCGCCAATACCCGCAACTTTTGGTATCCCTGCCATTTTGGGGCTATGCGGGGGCGGCGGCCTTTGCCTCTGGCGCCTTCTTTGCCGCCCTTGGCGGCGCCCCCTTTGTCGCCAGCGATGTGTTCGGCCTAAGCCCCGCACAAACGGGTATGTATTTTGGCCTAATCG
>CAMAWZ010000042.1 GCA_945861995.1 Pseudorhodobacter antarcticus | reverse complement strand
GCATGAAACACATTGCCCACGTCCAACCCATATTCCGCCGACAATTCGCCAATGCGGCGCAGGACAAAGGAGAGTTGAGACACAGGAATCGTGCCATCAAGGCACATATAATCGCCCATTTGCCCCATCGCGCCAAAGGCGCTTTTGCGGCCCAGCCAGATGCGTTTGGCTTGCGCCTCATCGGCGGCTTCGGTGAATTCTATGGGATCATGCTGCGCAGCAATGGCGCGGATGCGCGACAGTTGTTCGTCAATTTCGGGGCCGCTGCCCTCGACCTCGATAATCAGCAGCGCCTCGCAATCGGGGTATCCTGCATGGGCAAAGGCCTCGGTTGCGCGGATGCAGGGGCGATCCATAAATTCGATGGCCACGGGCAAAATGCCAGCGCGGATGATACCCGCGACGCAGGCCCCTGCCACTTCGCTAGAATTAAAGGCCACAAGAACCGGCCGCGCCCCTTCAGGTTTGGGCAAAATGCGCAGCCACGCTTCGGTGACCACGCCAAGCTGGCCTTCCGATCCGCAAACAACGCCCAATAGGTCAAGGCCAAATCCATCGCCCCATGGCCCGCCAAGGGTCACGACAGTGCCGTCCATTTTCACCATCGTCACGCCCAGAAGGTTGTTCGTGGTCACCCCATATTTCAGGCAATGCGCCCCGCCGCTGTTCATGGCGATATTGCCCGCAATGGCGCAGGCCAGTTGGCTGGACGGATCAGGCGCATAGAAAAACCCGCGCGCCTCGACCGCGCCTGTCACAGAAAGATTCGTACGGCCCGCTTGCACATGGATAAAGCGGTTCTCAAAATCGGTGTCCAGCACCGCGTTCATCCGCGCCACGCCCAGCACCACGCAATCGGCCGAAGGCATCGCCCCCCCCGCGAGCGAGGTGCCAGACCCGCGCGGGACAACAGGCACGCCAAGCGCGTGACAGATCCGCAAGGCAGCAGCGACTTCGGCAGTGCTGCGCGGCAAAACCACCGCCAAAGGCGCGCAGCGATAGGCCGACAGCGCATCGCATTCATAAACGCGGGTTTCCATCGGGTCATCAATCACGCTGCCTGCCGGCAAAGCCGCGCGCAACTGCGCGACGATCTGCGCGCGGCGCGACAAAATCATGCTGTTTGGGCGCGGCATTTCCATGGTTTTTCTCCCCGACGATGGTGCAAACTGTGGCGCAGAACCACAGACAGCGCAACGGGTCATGCTGCCAATACGGCTCAACTGCCCCATCTGCCAAGGGTAGACTGAACGCAGCGGTTGAAAGGGGTTTGGCCCTTACCCTGCGGGCGCAAGCACCCGTGTTTTGCGGGCAACCGCCGAAGCGCGCTGCACTTGGCTAGGGCGCTAATGTGTTCAGTTTGTCAAATTAATGCGTCTTCGCGGCATCCAGTTTTGGATGCTGGGCCAGAAACATGGGCCGCCACTGTTCATCGAGAATCAAAATATCGGCCAAATCGCGCTCAGCGGGGCTGGCCAAAGCAGGCTGGCCGAGCACGCGCGCGGGGGCGGAAATGGCCATGTCCAGCGCTGTGGCAGGGGGCGTGCCAACATGGGTGATCAGCCGCGCCAACCCTTCGGCCATGGTCACATGCGCGCCTGCCAGCGATCCTTCGGCATTGACCAAGCGGCCGCCTTCTAAATGCAACTCTTGTCCGTAAAGGGTAAAGCGATCAGACCCACCCACAGTCGACATTGCATCCGACACCAAAAACATTGTGCCCGCCAAGGGCCGCGCACGGATGGCCAGCGCAATCATCTCATCGGCCACATGGTGCCCGTCACAGATGATGCCTGCATAGGCGTGCGAATTGATGCAGGCCCCTGTCACGCCTTCGGCGCGGTTCAGCATGGGCGACATCGCGTTGAACAGGTGGGTAAAGCAGCTGGCACCAGCGGCCAGCAGCGCGCGCACATCCTCGGCGCGGGCATCGGAATGACCGATGGACACAACCGCCCCCGTGGCCGCAATTTGCGCCACTTGGGCAGGGGTAACAGCCTCGGGGGCGACGGTGATTTTCACAAACATCCCTGCCGCGCGCAGACGCTGGATATGGGCCATGGTTCGCGCGTCGAACGGGCGGATATGCTGGGCCTGATGGGTGCCACGCCGCGCGATTGATAAATGCGGCCCTTCGATATGCAGGCCCAAAACCCCCTGCATGCCCTGCGCTGCAAGTGCGGCATCCACGGCCCGATCCAACACTTCGGGCGCGTCGGTGATAACCGTTGGCAAAATACCCACAGTGCCAAAGCGGCGATGCGCGGCAGCCATGCGCGCGATCGCGTCCGCGCTTTGATCGTTGTTCAGCAGCGCGTCGCCGCCACCATTGACCTGCAAATCCAAAAAACCTGCGCACAGTGTGCCTGCAATTTCAACCACCACTGCCTCTGGCGGCAGGCTTGCGCGGGGGGTAATCTTGCCTGTTCGTGCGCCTTTCGCGGACAGCGTCACGGGCAGCGCCACCGATAGCGCCATGTCGGTATGCAATTGGCTGCCGTCAAACAGCACGTCGGGGGCAATCCAGATGCGGGGGACAGGGCTGGCGCACATGGCGTTGTCCTAGATCGGTTTCGGGATTGACGCGGGCGAAAAGAAGTACGGGCGCAGCGCCGATTGCACACGCCCAAGAGCCAACGCGTAGGGCAGGCTTTGGAATGATTGACGGGCAGATGCAAGTTCGCTTTGGCTGAAATGCTGCAAGATCAGCGCATCGGATAAATTTATGCCGCCCAGGTCAGCAAACAACTCGCCAACAGCCGCCTCGGCCTGAGGAATGGCCCAGTAATAGCGGATCCGATCGGCCAGCCCGAAATGCAGCAAACTGGACAAATTGGCCGCATCGCGGGGATAATGGCCTTGCCAATACTTCGGTTCGGCCAGCATCAGCGTTTCCATCACATCGGGCAGGCTGGGGCCGCGCTGGTGCCGTTGCTGCGCACGCAGGCTGTCCAGCGCATACAGCGCCTCGCGCCATGCAAAGGTAAGGGCGGGGCCAACCTTTTGAAACGCGAAACCCAGTTGGGCAAGGCGGGGAAAGGCTGCGGGGTGTTGGTAATCGGTCGAATGCGCCTCAAGGCAGATGTTAGGGTAGTCTTGCAACGCCGACAGCAAGTTCGGGTCGCGCTGCATTGGCAGATGATGCACCTGCTGGGGTGAAAATTCGACGCCTGGTTGCACGACAAGCCCGCCGATCTGGGGCCATGCAGCGCCAATGCCTGCCGCTTCAAATGCCAACTTATGCGCTGCCAGTGTCGCCTGCGCAGCCGCAGGTGTGGTGGCGGCAATATCCCCGTCCTCATCTGCCCGCGCCCCGCCAGGTGGGGGCACTTCGGTACCTATAACAAAGATCAAATCATCAGGGTTTGGGGCTGCGCGCAAGGCCACGGCGGCCAGATCAGCGCTGCGCTGGGCAGCTTGTGCATCGGGCAGTTGCGCCGCCTCGCCCGCGCAACCTTCTGAACAATCCAGATGCAGTTTGCTAAAGCCTGCCGCTGCATAGCTTGCCACCAAATCGTGCGCCTTGTCCATCGCCGCAGCGGTAGAGCGCGCGCGCCACGCTTGCGGGCCAAGGTGATCGCCGCCAAAAACGATCGCGCGCGTGGGGGTGCCTGCGCGTTGTGCTATGCCATTGACAAAATTTATGAAATCGGATGCGGTCATGCCCGTATATCCGCCGTCTTGGTTCACTTGGTTGGATGTCGCCTCGATCACAATGGGCGCGTCCAATGAACTGGCAAGCCGCAAAGACGCCTCGATCACCGCAGGATGGGCCGAGCAGACCGAAGGAATGGCGGCGCTATGGCCTGCCCGATTTTCAGCGATGATGCGGCGCAGGATTTGGGTCATGATTGCCCCTCGTGCCACGCTGCATAGGCCGCCCCGCGCGCGCCTGATGCATCCCCGCCTTGAGCCAAACGGATGGGGGGGATGGCGAAATCTTTCAGTGTGGCGGCTTGCAGCGCGCAGGTTAAATCATTGCCCAAGTTTGGGGCATTGGACAACCCGCCACCGATGACGATCACTGCAGGGTCTATGGTAAAGCATAGGGTGATCAGAAAGTCGCAGGCAAGTTCCAGCCAAATCGACCAAGCTTTTTGAAGGCCAGCATCGGAACTGCGCCCAGCGATCACATCTTCGGGCGTGTAGGCGCGGTGGGTGACATGGGCGGCAATACGGGCAAGTCCAGGTGCAGACAGCAGCGTTTCGGTGCAGCCAACCCGCCCGCAGCCACAGGGCAAAAGGGGCAGACCATGCGCGATCATCGGGCCAGCAGGCAGCGGGAAATGGCCAAACTCGCCCCCCAGACCCGAATAGGCGCGCATGATCTGCCCGCCCGTCACCACGCCCCCCGCAAGGCCCGTCCCAAAGATTAGGGCAAGGGCAGGGTCAAACCCTTTTGCTGCGCCAAAGCGCGCCTCTGACAGGGCCAGCGCGCGGCAATCGTTGATCCACGCAATGGGCCGCCCTGCAGCGCGGGCGATATCAGCGGGAAATGGCCGCCCCGACGCCGCCAGATTGGCCGTCAGCGCAAGGCCCGTGGCGGGGTTGATCAGACCTGCCGCCGATACGCCCACGGGCAGGCCTTTTTCGGCCTGATCCTCGCACCACCGAACGGCATCCGCCATAGCCTGCACAAGTTCGGGATATGATTTTGGTGTCGGCCAACGCTGGCGCGCGGCAAGCGCCCATGCGTCATCAAAGACCTGCACCTCGATCTTTGTGCCGCCCAGATCAATGCCTGCTGCAATCATGGCACCCTCACGCAATGAAGGCGCACGTTGGCAACAACCCGCGTAAGTGTGCCTTTACCCACAAATGGGTCATCGACATTCAACCCCAAACCATCTGACCACACCGCCGCCAACACTTGCGAAAGCGCCACATACAGCGGCGCAGCCCAAGCATCTGTAGAGGGGCGGGGCAGGGCGGGCAGGTGCAAGGTGCTGTCGGGGAATTGCTGTGTCAGCTCGGCTGCAAGATCGCGCTCATACGCAGCGGCATGGGTATCTTGTGATTGAAATAGCCAAATATCCGTGCCGGCGTCGACAAAGCTTTTTGGCCCATGACGAAAGCCCAGCGCAGAATCCCAAAGTGCAGGAATTTGGCCTGCCGACAGCTCCATCACCTTTAGCGCGGCTTCGCGCGCGGCAAAGGTCAGCGCGCCAGTGCCCAGAAACACCGCGCGCTGCGGGCGGCGCATGGTTTGCGCCGCGCTTACATATTGCGGCAAAAGTGCATCCAAATCATCTGCCAGCGCGGCCCAATGGGCGGGGGCTGCATTGGACGGCGGGCTTGCCTCTAGCAGGGACAAAGCTGTCATCAGCATGGTTGAAAAGCTAGAGGTCATGGCAAAGCCCGCATCATGGCAGGCCTCTGACAAAACGATGACCTTGCATCCTGCGCGCCGCGCCATATGGGACGCGCCATTGCAGGTAATGTTCAGGCGCGGCCAAATCGGGGCAAGTGCATCAAGCGCATCCAGCAGCCCAATCGATTCTGCGGAATTTCCCGACCGGCCAAAAGAGATGACCAATCGCTTTGCGCCGCGCAAAAACGCATGGGGGCGGGCGACAATATCGGTGGTGGCAATGGCGCGGATGCGCGGGCCAGTTTGCCCCTGAAGCCCCGCCGCAAGTACCTCGCCAATATAGGCTGAACTGCCTGCGCCACACAGCCAGATTTCATCCACACCCTGCGCCGCAATCCATGCGCGCAGGCCTGCAACATCCAGCCCTGCGCCCCATTGGCGCCAGATATCGGGCTGGGCGTGTATTTCGCGCCATGTTGCCGTTTGGGTCAATTGCGTCATTTGGTTTGGGTCACTTTGGACAGGGTGGCGGGCTGGTCTGGGTTTAGCCCTAGGGCAAGGGCGCAGTGCAGGGCAAGCGGATATGTAAGGCACAAAAGGGCCGCCGCCGCAGCGGCAGGGGTAAGCCCGCGCGCGCCCACGTCCGATGGGCGGAGGCGAAACACCGTGCCGCCTGCCGCAGAAAACCTTGTTTGGGCGGTGTTAAGACTGTCTTGCACAGCGTCTTGTTCGGTATCCAAAATGATAATCAACAAAGGGTTGGTGGCCAGTTGCAGCGGGCCATGCAGCACTTCGCTGCTGGAATAGGCTTCGGCGTGCAGCGCGCAGCATTCCTTCAGCTTTAGTGCCAATTCCTGCGCCGCGCCAAAACCCGTATCGCGGCCAATCACATAGACATGGCGCGCGCGCAAAAGCGCCGCTTGCAGTGCGGCGGCTTGCGGCAGGCTGGCGCCTTGCAGCGCAGCAAAACCAATGGCCGATGCTTGCGCCTGCGCTGCATAGTCAGGGCGCAAATGCCCAAGCAGCGCCATCCCGCCCGCGATGGACCCGACCACCGATTTTGTTGCAGGCACCGCGAGTTCTGGCCCCGCGCAAATGCGCAGTGTCGCATCCGCTGCCGCTTCCACAGCACTGCCTTCGGCGTTGACCAACGCCAAAACCCGCGCCCCCGCCTGCGCCGCGCCGCGCGCCGAGGCGACCAAATCTTGGCTTGCCCCCGATTGGCTGACCACCAGCACCGCCGATCCGTCTAACGCCACCCCGCGCCCCACTGAAAAGATGGATGGCGGCAGCGAGGTCATGGGCAGGCCCGTCTCGCGCATGAATTCATAGCTTAGGATGTTGGCGGCCGCATCGGATGATCCGCGCGCCAAAGTGTAAATGGCGCGCAATCCTTCAAGGTCGGGCAATTCCACCTTTTGCCCCAATGCAGCCACAAACACCGCAGGGATCTGGGCAATCTCGGTGGCCATATGCTGGCCCGCATGGGGGGCAAGCGCGCTCATCCGCGCAGGCCATATGCATCAAGTTGCGCCCAAGTGTCCGTCAGATCAACCACCTGCCCCGTTTCGCGCGCTTGGTCTAGGGCCAGCGCGGCGATGCCTGCCTCCATCGCGTCCAATATTGACACAGGCAGGCCTGCCGTCTGTCCGCGCATATAGGCCGCAATATCGCGGCACATCATGGCATCTGCGCCATAATGCGCGCCTTTGGTTGCCGCGCCCTGCGTGTAATCATAGTCCGCCAGCCTGCGCCCATCGCGCGCTGTCACCCGCAAGAACCCGCGCACAAAATCACCCTCGGCCATGCCGCGCGCGCCCATCACGCAAAAGCGGCGATGCTCGTCAGGGGCGTTCAGGTTGGTGTGAAAGGCAAGACTGCTGCCTGTTTCATATTGCAAAATCGCGGTCTGAAAATCGATGATATCGCCGTCCGAACGAAAGGGATCATCGGTCGATTCCCAAACCGACTTCTTCACATGAAAAATCTCCGCCTCGGCATTAGAGGCAGGGGCGTGGGCGGGCACAAAGCTTTTGCGCCCCCCGAATGAGGCGACGCGCGCAGGGCGCGATGCGGTGATCATGTTGTAAATGTCCAAATCATGGCAGCATTTTTCCAACATAAACCCACCCGTCAGGTTCGATTTTCGCCGCCAGTCGCGCATAAAGAACGCGCCGTGATAGGGGGCGATATGTTCGTTAGCCTCTAGGCTAACTATCTCGCCCAGCTGGCCATCGGCCATGGCGCGGCGCAGGTCAACCATATGCTGCGAATAGCGTAGCACCAGCCCCACCATCGCGCGCGCGGCCCCGCCATGGATCGACAAAAGGCGGGCAAGTTCCAGCGTTTCCTCGATAGAAATGACCACAGGCTTTTCGGTAAAAATCTGCACGCCCGCCTCTAGCCCAATGCGGATTTGCTCTAGGTGAAAGACGTTTGGGGAAAAGACGCAATATAGGTCGGGTTTGGCATCCGATAGCATCGTCTCGATACTGTCATAGCGCGGAATATCCCCGCCCAGCATATCCAAATGAGTTGGGAAAGGGTCGTAGAACCCCACTACCTTTGCCTCGGGCATTTCGGCCAAAAGAGTGTTCAGCACATGGCCTGCGCGCAGGCCCATTCCTGCAGTGACAATCCGCATCATTTCGTTCCTTAGATCAGGTCGCGAGGGCAGGGGCTGCAAGGCGGCGCATCACGCGGCCTGCACTGTCAAACACATGGGCGTCACTTGGCGCAAAAGTCAGGCCGATGTCCTCGCCCTCGCGCACGAGGCTATCGCCTGCAATCGCCGCGCAGATTTTCTGCCCAGATTGGGTCACGCCATAAGAAATGGCCGTGCCGCCCAAGCGTTCCAACACGCGCAGTTTCATCGTCAAGCCTTGGCCCAAACTTAGGTTTTCAGGCCGAATTCCCACCTCTACCGCATCGCCTTTTTGCGCCGCGCCAAACGCGACGGGCAGGGTCACGCGCGCCCCGCCTTCGATATCGACTGTGAGCCCGTCTTGGCCCGTGCCGACGACTGTGGCAAGCAAAAGGTTCATATTGGGCTGGCCGATAAACGTGGCGACACCGCGTGTGGCAGGGTGATGCTACAGCTCCATCGGCGGTCCGAATTGTTCGATACGGCCACTGTTCAACACGACGATGCGGTGCGCCATCGTCATCGCTTCGATTTGATCGTGCGTGACGTAAATCATCGTTGCATCAAGATCGCGCTGCAGGGCCGAAAGCTCGACCCGCATCTCGCCGCGCAAGGCTGCGTCAAGGTTGGAGAGCGGCTCGTCAAACAAAAAGACTTTGGGATTGCGCACGATCGAGCGCCCAATCGCCACGCGCTGGCGCTGTCCGCCAGACAACTGGCCCGGCTTTAGCTGCAACTTATCATTTAATTGCAAAATATCGGCCGCGCGCCCCACTTTTTGGCGCACCTCAGCCTCGGGCAGGCGGGCCACGCGCAGGGGAAAGGCGATGTTTTCATACACCGTCAAATGCGGATACAGCGCATAGGATTGAAACACCATGGCGATGCCGCGATCAACGGGCGCTGCGTGCGATACATCCACGCCGTCGATCAATATGCGTCCTGTGCTGGCCTCTTCCAAACCCGCAATGATGCGCAAGAGGGTCGATTTACCACAGCCCGATGGGCCAACAAACACCACAAATTCGCGGTCGCGCACAGCCAGATCAATGCCATGCAGCACTGCGGCCGCGCCGAAAGATTTGGTCAATGAGGAAAGTTCCAGCGTGGCCATAGTGAAAACCTATCAATAAAAGGAAGGGGGCGCAGCATCCCGCGCCCCCAATAGTTTTAGCGAACGGCTGCCAGTTCTTCGCCTGCAGCGGTGACAAGTTCGTCTACAGAACCTTCGCCCAGCATGATGCCCTGCACCATATTGGTGAAGACCGCTTGCAGCGATTTAAAGTCTTCGACCATAGGCTCTGGCCCACCTGTCGAGATACCTGCCACAAACACAGGCCATGGATCGGCCTTATAGTAGACGTCGCTCATGCCCATCTTTTCGTAATCCAAGATAGGTGTCAGGCCCCAGCTGCTGTCCAGATCATACTGCGCTTCGCCCGAAGTCAGCGCCTTGGCCAGTTTCGTGGCCAACTCTTCGTTGCCCGTGCCCTTGAACACAGCAATCGAGTCGGTGATCAGGATGGTGCCCGAATCCCCAGATGGGCCGTGCGGAATAGGCGCAACCAACTGGTTTGGCACCTTTTCGGCGTGCTGGCCCTTGCCCCATGGCCCAGTCACATACATGGCGATCTGGCCATCGTTGAACAGATCTTTCATCTGGTCACGCTCCCACTCGATCGGGCCAGATTGCATGTTTGGCAGCAGGTCTGCGTACAGTTGCAGTGTTTCGCGGGTCGCTTGGCTGTCCAGCGCGGGCGCGCCTTCGGCATCAAACACAAGACCATCGTTGGAATAGAGGAAGTCTAGGAACATATGCATGGTGTTGTCAAAATCCTTGCCCGCAATGCCAATGCCAGCGGCATCGGTGTTGTCGGTCACGGTTTTGGCCAGTGCGACCAGTTCGGCCCAAGTTGCGGGCGCCTTGCATTCAGCGCCGGCGGCTTCGACCACGGTGCAGTTGATATACAGCGCTTTGGTCGAAAAGGCGTGCGGAATGCCCCAATACTGTCCACCTGAAGACACAGTTGACAGAACGCCAGGCTGATACAACGCCTCTTCTTCTGGGGCAAAGGCGACGGGCACGATCAAATCGTTCTTGGCCAATTGGCGCAGCGTGCGCGAGCCCATGTAAGCGATGGATGGAGGATCGCCCGCGGCCGCCAATTGCATCGATTTATCTTGGCACGTGCCCCATTCAACGGCTTCCATATTCACCGTCACGCCAGCATTTTCGGCGATGAAAGTGTCGATCACCTTTTGGTCGGCAGGGCGCACTTCGCCGCCGCACATGATAAAATGCAGCTCTTGTGCCTGCGCCGACAGGGCGGTGCCTGCCAGCAGGGTCGCTGCTATGGTTAGTGTCTTGATAGATGTCATCATAGTCTCCCTTAGGTTGGATGTCTGACTGTCACTCTTTCACCGCGCCCGCTGTCAGACCAGCGACGAGGTATTTCTGCAGGAACAGGAAGAACACCAGAACGGGCAGCACGCCTGTTAGCGCCGCGGCCATCATTTCGTTCCATGTTGTGTCCTGATACCCAACAAATTCAAACAGGCCCGCAGGCAGGGGCTGCAATTCGCGCACATTGTTGAAAGTGATCGCAAACAAAAACTGCTGCGCATAGGCCCCGATAAAGACCGAGGTTGACACCACGATCATGCCCGGAACAGCCAGTGGAATAACCACGCGGCGCAGGGTGTAAAGGCGCGATGCGCCATCGACATAGGCGGCCTCTTCCAGCTCGCGCGGGATCTTCTCAAGGTAACTGCGCAACAGCCAAATTCCCGTGGGGATAAGGAACGCCACGCCAGGAATGATCATCGCCCAATAGGTGTTCAACAAGCTAAGCTGGCGCAGAACGCGGTACAGCGGTATCAGAAGAACCGCGCCCGTGAACATGTTCACTGCCAGAAACCCGCCCAGCGACAGCGCTTTGAACGGAAATTCCAGCCGCGCATAGGCATAGGCGCCCGGAACCACCACAATCATTGTCGCCACTGTCACGCACAGCGCGATGAAGACTGAATTGAAGATATACCGCCCCAAAAGGGGCACCGTGACCCACATATCGCGGTAGGCTTGCCACGAAAAATCTTCCGACCACCATGTGAAATCGGCGGTCATCAGATGCGACATGGGCCGCAGGCTGACGCGAAACATTTCGATAAAAGGCATCAGGATAAACAGCAAAAAGATGAAGGTGGCGATATAAAGCCCGATCTTTTGCCAAATATTTAGACGATCAATCATCATGCTATTTCGCCCCATAATGGCGGTTTACGCGGTTGAGGAAGTAAAGATACGCCAGCGAGAACAGTGCCAGCAGCGCCACAATCACCACGGCGCGCGCGGCCCCTTCGCCAAAGCGCTGAGACGAAATCGCCACTTTGTAGGTGTCAATAATCAGCGTCGTCGTGGCCCCGCGCGGCCCGCCCTCGGTCAGGATCCAGATGATTTCAAAGCTGTTGAATGTCCAAATTGCAGACAACAGGGCCATTGATACGATGACAGGCATGATCTGCGGTATGGTGATGCGGTGAAAACGGTACCACCGCCCCGCGCCATCAACCCAAGCCGCCTCGTATAAATCGCGGCTCACACCTTGCATTGCGGCCAAAAAGAACAGCGTCACCATCGGTGTGCCAACCCAGACATCGGTGACAATCGCCGAGTAGAAAGCGCTGGTTTTGCTGGCTAGTAGCGCCACGCGATCTTCGATCAGGCCAAATTCCTGCAACAAACCCGAGATCAACCCG
>CAMAWZ010000041.1 GCA_945861995.1 Pseudorhodobacter antarcticus | reverse complement strand
CGGTGGGGCTGCACCCTGTTTGGCTGATCTTCGCGCTGTCGGCCTTTGGCAGCCTGTTCGGCTTTGCTGGGATGCTGGTGGCCGTGCCTGTTGCCGCCGCGATTGGTGTGTTCACCCGCTTTGGCATTGAGCAGTATCAGGCCAGCCTTTTGTACAAAGGCGTGGCTGGCAGTGCCGCCGAAAATGATGATCAATCCTAAGGCATTGGGATGATCGGGGGGATGATCGGGGGGATGAGCGGGCAGCTTGCCTTTGATCTGGGCCAGCGGAACGGCTTTGTGCGGGATGATTTTTTCCCGTCCGCCAGTAACCGCGCCGCTTTGGCGATGGTCGATGAATGGCAAGGTTGGCCATCAGGGCGGATGCTGTTGATTGGCCCGCAGGGCGCGGGTAAGACGCATTTGGCGCATATTTGGGCGGGGATGTCGGGCGCGCATCTGGTGGGCGCGGCGGATTTGGCCAGCGCCGATTTGCCTGGCCTTGCCAGCGCGGGGGCGGTGGTGGTGGAAGATGCCCATGCCCTGCCGCGCGAGGGCGAGGAGGCGCTGTTTCATCTGCATAATCTGATGTCGAACGCGGGGTTTTTGTTGATCACCGCGCGCACACCGCCGCGCGATTGGGGGCTTATGCTGCCTGATCTTTTGAGCCGTATGCAGGCGCTGGCGATAACGCAACTGGCCGCCCCTGATGAAAGCCTGATCTCGGCGGTTTTGGTCAAGCTGTTTGCCGACCGACAAATCGCCGTGCCGCCCAATTTGATTGCCTATCTTGCCCCGCGCATCGAGCGCAGCATTGGCGCGGCGCGCGATATGGTTGCGGCATTGGATGCGCGGGCTTTGGCCGAAGGGCGGGCCGTGACCCGCGCGCTGGCGGCTGATATGCTGGACAAGGCCGCGCTGGACAAGGCGGTGCTGGACAAGGCCGTGCTGGACAAGGCCGTGCTGGACAAGGCCGTGCATGGCTGACAAGCTGTAATTTCCCTGTAACATCTTTTGTATAAAGCCCCGCTCATGACCCAAGCCGATTTTCTGCACGCCCCATTTCCCGCCCCAGTTGATTCGTCGGCCGCAGATCTGGTTGGTCCGCGACGATTTTTCAACCGAGAGCTGAGCTGGCTAGCTTTTAACTGGCGGGTGCTGGATGAGGCGTCGAACCCTGCCGTGCCCCTGCTAGAACGGCTGCGGTTTTTGTCGATTTCGGCGACCAATTTGGACGAATTTTTCACCGTGCGGGTGGCGGGATTGCGGGCTCAAGTGCGGGCCAATAACACCACCCTGTCCGAAGATGGCCGCAGCCCTGCCGAGCAATTGGCACTGATCCAAACCAATGCCCGCCGCCTGATGCATACCCAGCAAGCGGTGTTCAACAAGCTGCGCAAGTTGATGGAAGCAAAGGGCATTACCATCTGCACCCGCAGCAGGCTGACGGCCAAGGATTACAAATTTCTGGAAGAGCATTTTTTGGCCAAAGTGTTTCCAGTTTTGTCCCCGCTGGCCATTGACCCCGCCCATCCGTTTCCGTTCATCCCCAATACGGGCTTTTCATTGGCGCTGGAACTGGAACGCGAAACCGATCATCGCACGCTCAAGGCGCTGCTGCCTATTCCCACGCAGATTGCCCGCTTTGTGCCGCTGCCTTCGCGTGAGGGGGAGGCGCGGTTTTTGCCGCTAGAGGAATTGCTGCTGATCCATTTGGATATGCTGTTTCCCGGCTATGCCGACCGCGGCCATTGCCTGTTTCGCGTGCTGCGCGACAGTGATTTGGAGGTAGAGGACGAGGCCGAAGATTTGGTGCGCGAGTTTGAATCGGCGCTGAAACGGCGGCGGCGCGGCGATGTGGTGCGGCTCAAAATCAGCTCTGGCGCGCCGCCAGGCCTGCGCGCGATGATTATGGAAGAACTGGCCGTGACACCCGACGAAATGGTCGAAGTGCGCGGGTTGTTGGGCGTGGCGGATTTGAAGGAACTTGTCCTATCCAGCCGCGCCGATTTGCTGTGGCCGCCGTTTTCCCCGCGCGTGCCCGAGCGGATCGAAGACCATGACGGCGATATGTTTGCCGCCATCAAGCAAAAGGATATGCTGCTGCATCATCCCTACGAGTCCTTTGACATGGTCATCCGCTTTTTAGAACAGGCGGCGCGCGACCCCAATGTTTTGGCCATAAAACAGACCCTTTATCGCACGTCTTGGGACAGCCCGATTGTGGCCGCCCTGTGCGAGGCCGCCGAGGCGGGCAAATCTGTGACCGCCTTGGTCGAGTTGAAAGCCCGCTTTGACGAGGCCGCCAATATTCGCCAATCGCGCCGCCTAGAGCGGGCGGGCGCGCACGTGGTTTACGGGTTTATCCATTATAAAACGCACGCCAAAATCAGCACCGTGGTGCGGCGCGAAGGCGAAAATCTGGTCACCTATACCCATTACGGCACGGGCAATTACCACCCCATAACTGCCAAGGTTTACACCGACCTGTCGTTCTTTACCTGCGATCCTGCGCTGGGGCGCGATGCGACGCGGGTGTTCAATTACCTGTCGGGCTATGTGCAACCCCAAGGGCTGGAAAACTTGGCTATCTCGCCCATTTCGCTAAAGCCGCGCCTGTTGGAACTGATCGCCGCCGCGGCGGATCAGGCCCGCGCGGGGCGGCCTGCGGATATTTGGGTTAAGGTCAATTCGCTGATCGAACCTGATGTGATCGACGCGCTGTATGCGGCCAGCGGTGCAGGGGTAAAGATAAACCTGATTGTGCGCGGCATTTGTGGGCTGCGCCCTGGCATTAAGGGATTATCGGAAAACATCCGCGTCAAATCGGTTGTTGGGCGCTATTTGGAACATTCGCGGATTGTGTGCTTTGGCAATGGCGGCGGGCTGCCATCGGGCGGCAGCCGCGTGTTCATCTCATCCGCCGATTGGATGGGGCGCAATCTAACGCGGCGGGTGGAAACACTGGTCGAGATCAATAACCCTACGGTAAAAGACCAAATCGTGCGGCAAATCATGGCTGCTAACCTTGCGGATGAGGCGCAAAGTTGGCTATTGTCGCCCAGCGGCAGTTATAAGCGCGACCTTGTCCCAGCGGATGGTAACGCCTTTAATTGCCACAGGTTTTTTATGGAAACGCCATCGCTTTCGGGGCGTGGCACCGCAGGCGGGGAAGATGCGCAAGTTTTGGCATAATTTGCTTTTGCCACGGAATGGCAAAAGTGGGCCTTTTGGCAGTGATCTGTTCGCAGACCCCACAGCGCGGGCGTTGTCGCGGGTGGGTGTTGTGGATGTTGGGTCAAACTCTGTCCGTATGGTGGTGTTTGATGGGGCCGCGCGCAGCCCTGCCTATTTCTTTAATGAAAAGGTGATGTGCGGCCTTGGCAAGGGGCTGGCGCAAACGGGCGCGCTAAACCCCGAAGGTCGGGTACGTGCGCTGGCCGCGTTGCGCCGCTTTGCCCTGCTGGCCAAGGGGATGGAGGTGGAAACCCTCACCGTCGTTGGCACGGCTGCGGTGCGCGAAGCCACGGATGGGGCCGAATTTCACGCCGAAGTTATGCGCGAGACGGGGCTGAAAATTCTGATCGTGGACGGCGATGAAGAGGCGCGGCTTTCGGCGCAGGGCGTGCTTTTGGGCTGGCCCGAGGCCGAGGGCGTTGTCTGCGATATAGGCGGCAATTCGATGGAATTGGCGCGCATTGGCGAGGGCCGCGTGGGCGCGCGCCTGTCAACCCCGCTTGGCCCGTTCCGTTTGCAACAGCATTCCAGCGAGCCTGCCGTGCGCGCGGTGCATATTGAACAGATTATCAAAACAGCTGTTCAGGAACTGTCCTGCACTGGCCAGCGGATTTATCTGGTGGGCGGATCGTGGCGGGTGATTGCGCGGCTGGATATGGAACGGCGCGGCTATCCGCTGACAGTTTTGCACGAATACCGCATGGACGCCGCGGGCCTGCTGGAGACGCTGGATTGGATTGCAAAATCTGATCTGTCTACCCTGCGTTCGCGCTCGGGCACGTCTGCCGAACGGATGGAACTTGTGCCCATCGCCTGCGAAGTGCTGCGCGCCTTGGTGCAAATTGCGGGGCCCAGCGGCATTGATGTGTCGGCTTATGGCATCCGCGAGGGGCTTTTGTTTGAACAAATGCCGCCCAGTTTGCGCGCGCGCGACCCTTTGTTGGAAGCGGCACGCATGGCCGAAAAAACCCAAAGCCGCCTGCCTGGGTTTGGCAAAAAACTGTATGAATTTTTGGTGCCCCTTTTTGGCGATGCGAGCCTTGATCGCCTACGCCTGATCAAGGCAGCCTGTCTTTTGCATGATACATCGTGGCGCACGCACCCAGATTTTCGCGCCGAAGCCTGTTTTGATGCTGCCACCCGCGCCAATCTTGGCGGGTTAGATCATCCGGGCCGCGTGTTCTTGGGCCTTGCGCTTGTGCATCGCTATAAGAACAGTCGTTCAGGATCGCGGTTGGAACCTTTGTTTCGTTTGCTAAGTGATAGCGAAATTCAAACCGCCGAGGTGCTGGGCAAGGCCATGCGCTTTGGCGCGATGTTTGCAGTGCGTGATCCGTCCACCGTCTGCCGCCTAAGTTATGATGCCGCGCAAAAGCTGTTGCAGGTGGATTTGAACGACGAAGGGCGCGGTTTGCTGGGCGAGGTGGCGCTGGCGCGGCTGAATTCATTGGCTGCGTCGTTGAAGGCGCAAACGCGTTTTGGGGATATGTGACGGCGGGCCGATGCCCCTTTCGCTGCGGTTGAAAACAGATAGACTTGGCAGATGTCGATATGGACCCGCATTGGTGAAGCCCTCGCTGCCCTTGCCTCTGGCGAGGGGTTGGCGGCTGTGTTCGACCGCCTGCGCGCGGCCCCTTTGCCTGAAAGATCGGTGGGTTTTACCATTGCGATTTTGGCCCTGGCCGCAAAAATGGCCAAAGCCGACGGCACGGTGACGCGCGACGAGGTCAGCGCCTTTCGCGCCATTTTCGCGCTGCCCCCGCAAGAAGAGGCGAATGCCGCGCGTGTTTTTAATCTTGCCCGCCAGGATGTTGCGGGGTTTGACACCTATGCGCGCAAGATTGCGGCGCTGTTCAACACCTCTGGCGCGGCGCTGTGTGCCGATGACCGCAATATCCTGATTGATATTTTGGAATCGCTGTTTGCCATTGCTATGGCCGACGGGGCCTATCACCCGCGTGAGGATGCGTTCTTGGGCGAGGTGGCGGATATTTTTGGGCTGGATGCGCGCTGCTTCGCCTCGGTGCGCGCGCGCTATGTCGAAGGGGCAAAGCGCGATCCGTTTGATGTGCTGGGCGCGCCGCCTGATGCCACAATGGAGGAGTTGCGCCGCGCGTGGCGCGTGGCAGTTAAGGAAAGCCATCCCGATGGAATGATCGCGCGGGGTGTGCCGCCCGAGGCCGTGCAATTGGCCGCGCGCCGTCTGATTGCCATCAATGACGCATGGCGCGACGTACAGGCGATGCGGGGCGCAGTATGACGCGAATTTTGCGTCTGGCCAGCTATAATGTGGAATGGTTTACCGAGTTGTTTGACGACGAAGGTGCATTTCTGAACGATAATTCACCATCAATCCGATTTAACGTGACGAAGGCGCAGCAATTTACGGCCATTGGCGCGGTTTTTACGGCGCTGGATGCCGATGCGGTGATGATTATCGAAGGCCCAGATCAAAGCCAGACGCGATCGGCAGTGCAGGCGCTAGAAAATTTTGCAGCGCATTTTAAACTGCGCGCGCGCCGCGCTTTGGTGGGGTTTACGTCGCAAACGCGGCAGGAAATTGTTCTGATCTATGATCCCGATGTGATGTCGGTGCGGCATGATCCGATGGGGGATGCGGATAAATCAAGCGCCGCGCCGCGCTTTAATTTTGAATATCGCTATGATCTGAATGGCGATGGGGTGTCTGAAAACATTGGGTTTTCTAAACCTCCGCTAGAGGTTTTGGCGCAAATTCAGGGTGGGCCAACTGTGCGGTTTATTGGCGTGCATACCAAATCAAAAGCCCCGCGCAATACCCGCAGCAAGGCCGAGTTTGTTGCCCAATCGATTGAAAATCGGCGCAAGCAACTGGCCGAAGGTTTTTGGCTGCGCGGGCGGGTGGCGCAAATTTTGGCCCAGAATATGCCGCTGATTGTCATGGGCGATTTCAACGATGGGCCAGGATTGGACGAATATGAACGACAGTTCGGATATTCCAGTGTCGAGGTGGTGATGGGCGCAGCATCCCCCGATCAGCAGCAATTGTTCGACCCCCATGCCGCTAAAACCGCCGCGCCGTGGGGCGATACCCCGCCCGTAACATCGCGCTTTTATCTGCCAGACTTGAAAGACTATTTCGAGGCGCTTTTGGATTTTATCATGGTCTCGCCCGCCATCGCGGCAACCGCCCCGACATGGCGCATTTGGCACCCCTTGCATGACGTGGGTATCGTGGCAAACCCCGTTTTGGTGGCCGCACTACAGACGGCGTCTGATCACTTCCCCGTCAGCATTGACATAAACCTGCCGCTGCGCCCGCCCGCGCCTTGACCTAGTGCGGCGCGCCTGTAACACAAGCGAAAAGGAGCCTGATGTGACCCAACCTTTCAGCCCAACGCGCCCGTTTTCCGCCGTGGAGTGGATGATCGCATGGCGCTATTTGCGCGCCAAGCGCGCCGAGGGCGGCGTATCGGTGATGACGTGGATTTCGCTGATTGGCATCACGCTGGCGGTGTTTGCGCTGATTGCAACTATGGCGGTGCGCGCAGGCTTTCGCGCCGAATTGGTCGATACGATTTTGGGCGCGAATGCCCATGTGTCGGTGTACACCGTGGGCCGCGCCGATGATCTGGGCCGCGTGGTAAAGGGCTTTGAGAATTACACCGCAGTTGCTGATCAGATCAAAGCCACCCAAGGCGTGACCCGCGCCGCCCCTTTGGTAAAGGGGCAAGTGATGGTGACCGCGGGACAGGCGGCCACGGGGGCGGAAGTGTACGGCATCAGCGCGGCCGATATTGCCACCCTGCCGCGCGTGGCACATGGGCCCGAAGCCGAGGGTGATTTATCCCGATTTGACATAGGTATCGCGGTGGGGTCGGGCATTGCGCGGCAAATGGGCGTCGTGGTGGGCGACCGCTTGCGGCTGATCGCGCCCACGGGGGTGAAAACCGCGATGGGCACTTCGCCGCGCGTCAACGCCTATGAGGTGGTCTATATCTTTACCACGGGCGGTTTTGCGATTGATAATTCTCGCATTTATATGCCGCTGGATCAGGCGCAAAGCTATTTCAACCGCGAAGGGTTCGCAGATGAAATCGAGGTGATGGTCGATAACCCCGAAGCGGTGGACGATTTTGCCACCGCACTGCTGGCCGCAGGCGGGCAGGGGGCGCTCTTGTGGACATGGCGCGATAGTGCGGGCAGTTATCTGCGGGCGCTGACGATTGAAGATAACGTGATGTTCGTGATCATGACTATTTTGGTGCTGATTGCCACGCTGAACATTGTGTCGGGGCTGATTATGCTGGTCAAAAACAAGGGCCGCGACATTGGCATTTTGCGCACGATGGGGCTGACCGAAGGGTCGGTGCTGCGCATCTTTTTCCTGTGCGGGGCGTTTACGGGGGTGATTGGCACGGTTGCGGGGGTGGTGCTGGGCTGCCTATTTGCTGCCTATATTGATCAGATCATGGCATTTGTGAACCTGATTTCGGGCGGCGATGTGTGGGACCCGTCCATTCGCGGAATTTACGCGCTGCCTGCGAAATTGCAGGTGGGGGATGTCGTCTCGGCTATGGCGCTGTCGTTGGGTCTGTCGTTTGTCGTCACCATTTTTCCTGCGCGGCGGGCTGCGCGGATGAACCCTGTCGAGGCGCTGCGCTATGAGTGATGCCATTTTAGAACTGCGCGGCGTAACCAAAGCCTATAAGCGCGGAACGCCTTCGGAAGTTGCCGTGTTGCAAGGCGTCGATCTTAGCCTTGCGCGGGGCGAGGTGATGGCGCTTGTGGCCCCATCGGGGGCGGGCAAATCAACCTTGCTGCATATCGCGGGGCTGCTGGATACGCCTGATGCGGGGCAGGTTGTGCTGGCGGGGCGGGATATGGGCGGGCTGCCCGATGGCGCCCGCACGTTGGCGCGGCGGCAGGATTTGGGATTCATTTATCAATTCCACCATCTGTTGCCCGAATTTTCGGCGCTGGAAAACATTGTGATCCCGCAGCTTGCGGCGGGGGTTTCGGCAGCGGCGGCAAAAGCCCGCGCGATGGATTTGCTGGCCCGCGTCGGCGTGGCCGCGCGCGCGGACCACCGCCCTGCAGCGCTGTCGGGGGGCGAGCAGCAGCGCGTTGCCTTTTGCCGCGCGCTGGCCAATGGCCCGCGCCTTTTGCTGGCGGACGAGCCTACGGGCAACCTAGACCCCGCCACATCTGATCAAGTTTTTGCCGCCCTGATGGATTTGGTGCGCGCCACTGGCTTGTCGGCCCTGATCGCCACCCATAACCTTGGCTTGGCGGCCAAGATGGATCGCATTTTGCATCTGAACGCGGGGCGGTTGGCCTAAGCTGGGACTTGTGGCGGATCGTATGGTGGATCGCTTGGCGGATCGCTTGGCGGATCGTTTGGACGGGGCAGGGTGATTGCCTCGCGCACCTCGGCGTAGTCCATATAGCCCAGACGGGCCATTTGGCCAAACAAGGCGGGCGAAAACCGCCCGTGCGCGTCAAGGGCGCTTGGCGCGATATGCACGCCCACGACAGTGCCGATGACCAGAAAATCATCCCCGCCCTCTAGCGTGATGACTTGGCTCATGCGGCATTCCAATGTGGCGGGGCTGCCCTCTACGCGGGGGCAATCGATCATTTCACATTCCGCTTTGCCAACGCCCGCGCGGGCGAACTCATCCACCCCGCGCGCGAAATGCGGCGCGGTTTCGTTCATCACCTCTAGTTGGGCGCGGGCGACAAGATTCACCGCAAACACCCCCGTTTCTTGAACATTCTTGATGCTGTCCTTCAGATCGCCCGCAAAAATCACTTGCGGTGGGTCATAGGCCACGGCGTTGAAAAACGAATAGGGGGCCAAGTTATCGCCAGTGCTGGCGCGGGTTGAAATCCAGCCAATTGGGCGCGGGGCCACGATGGCGTTAAAGGGGTTATGCGGCAGGCCGTGGCCATCTTTGGGCTGGTAAAACATGGCTATCTTTCGGGTGTGGCACCATAGGGGTTTGATCCAGATTGGGGGCCATGCTAGGCGCAATTGCAAGTGATTCCATCGTTGTTAGGCAGGGCCGCCCTTGTATAAACTTTCCGAGGAAACCGAAGCCGACTGGTGGGAAGTCGAGGCGCTGTATGATCTGTGCTTTGCCCCGTCGCGCACGGCGTTGTCATCTTATCGATTGCGCGATGGTGTGCCCACAGTGGCGGGGCTCTGTCTTATTCTGCGCGATACAGATGGCACTTTGGCCGCTGCCATCCGCTATTGGCCTGCCGAGATTTTGGCAAAGAACGGGGCTGAAGATGTGCTTTTGCTGGGCCCGATTGCGGTGCACCCCACGCGGCAGGGCGAGGGCCTTGGCGGGTTGCTGATTTTTGAGAGCCTTGCCGAAGCGCGGCGGCTGGGATGGGAGCGGGTGCTGCTGGTCGGCGATGCGCCCTATTATGGCCGCTTTGGATTTGCCAAACTATCGAGCGTTGATATGCCCCCGCCCACCAACCCTGACCGCATCTTGGGTCTTGCCCTAAAATCAGGCGCTTGGGATGGGATTGCGGGCCGCGTGGTGAAGGCCAGCGGCACAACCCAAGGTGAAATACAACCTTAAGGTAAGATAATCGCTGCGCGAGTATGGATTAACCGTTCCTTTTACTTGCAGCCCAATTGAATGAATGTTTTTATAGCGCGGACTTGGCGAAGTGTGCCGTTTTCCCAAGTGCGGAGCGCGGAATGGACAAAATTGATTCAACCATTGGAAAATGTATTCGGCATTACCGCTGGTTGCAGGGCATTTCTCAGGCCGATCTTGCCAATGCAGTGGGCGTGTCACTGGCGCAGTTGCGCAGCCATGAGGCGGGAAAAAGCCGCGTTTCGGCGGCGCGGTTGATGATGATTGCCAATCATTTGGGCGTAGATGTATCGGCATTTTTTCTGCGAAATCCTGATGGGCCAAGCGCAACTGCGGCGCTTAGCCCAGTTAAGGCGCGGCCAGGGTCTGATGCCGTGCAAAATGGCAAGTATTTGGCGGCGCTGATGACGCATTTCCAGCGGCTGAATGAAACGCAAAAGCAGGCCGTGCTGCAACTGGTTGTCTCGATCTCGAAAGAGGGGGGTAAAACGGCGCAGTTTGCTGTGACCCCAAAAATGACCGCTGCACCCACCAGTAAGGGGCCGCGCGTTTTGGTGACAAGCCACGGTTCTGCCTTGGAAAAGAGGGGGCAGGATGGACCTGATTGATCTTGGCGCTGCGGGGGCAAAACCCGCAGATTTTGACGGGTTCCTTGACCGTATTCGTCAAAAGTTTGGCTTTGATCATGCTGCCTATGCGGGAAGCAACCCAATTGCGGGCACCATCCATGCGTATGTAACCTATCCTGAACAGTGGAAGCGGCTGTATTTGAACGAACAGCTGCATCTTTACGACCCCACTTTGGCCATTGCGGCCCGCAGTATTGCCCCTGTTCATTGGGCGCGGCTGGAAAAGACCCAGAATTTCGACAGGGTCTTCAAAACCGCCGCCGATTTTGGCATTGCCCCGCAGGGACTGACCATTCCCGTGCGCGGCCCTTATGGCGATGTCGGTATGCTCAGTGTGACGCGCAATTGCAAAACCGCAGAATGGGATAAGGTGATCTCAACCCTTTTGTCCGAATTGCAGTCGATTGCAGTTCATCTGCATGACGGGGCGATGCGAAGCCATACGCTGACCCGCACTTTGCGCGCGCCGCAACTGTCCAACCGCGAGATTGAGATTTTGCAGTGGATTGCAGCGGGCAAATCGCAGCAAGATGTGGGCGATATTTTGGGCATTTCGCACCGCACCGTTGAGGTGCATCTGCGATCTGGCCGCGATAAACTGTACGCGCTGACCACGCCGCAGGCCGTGGCGCGGGCGATTGCAATGGGCATGATCTATCCACTTTAACGCTGTGATAGGGCCTTGGGTGCAAAACAACCTATACGGGATTCCCCGCATATCTATTTAATCTTAGCATTGTTAACCTTGTTGCATTGACTATAGCAATGGAGGAACACGATGATACTTGTGATCGATGCCCTCAACCAAGATCGCTTTGCCGATGTCTTGGACGAGATGTTCCAGTTGCGTGCCCGAGTGTTTGGCGGGCGTTTGGGGTGGGAGGTTCAGGTCAACAATGGCCGCGAATACGACCAGTTTGATGATCTAAATCCAGCCTATGTGATCGGGCTGGACGCGGATGGGCACCTAGTGTCTTGTGCGCGGTTTTTGCAAACCACGGGGCCGCATATGCTGTCGGATGTGTTTGATGTGATTCTGAACGGCCAACCGCCGCTGCGCAGCGCAACCTTGTGGGAATCCACCCGCTTTTGTGTAGATACCGAAAGGCTATCTGCAGGGGTGCAGGTGGGCGGCGTGGCGCGGGCCACGTCCGAGATTATGATTGGCATGTTGGAATATGCCCGTAATTCGGGAATTGTTGACATCATCACGGTGATTGACCCCATCATGAACAGGGTGATGAAACGCTCGGCCAATGCGCCCTATGATTATGTGGGCAAAGTGGCGGATATGGGCAAGGTTTCTGCCATGGCAGCCCTGATTGACTGCACAGACGAGCGGATTGCCCGCCTGCGCGCATTTTCGGGTATTCTGGATGAGGTGTTTATCGGCGATGACGCGGCGCGGGCGCTGCTGGACACGCGGCCAAAACCCGCCCCAGCGCAGCCTGCATTGGATATCGCACAGGCTGACATCGTGTCTTACTGCCGCGCGCAATTAGATGCCGCCAAAACCGAAGACGAGCGCCGCGCCGCCCAGCGTTTGGTTGACCCTTTGGTTCAGCAGGGTCTGCACCCCGCGCAATAGGCGCCCCCCTGCGCAAGGCTGTCTTGCGCAGGGTTTTGCCCCTACAGAATAAAGTCTGTAGCCGCCAGATTATACAGCCCCGTCAGACGGATCGCCATTTCTA
>CAMAWZ010000040.1 GCA_945861995.1 Pseudorhodobacter antarcticus | reverse complement strand
CCAGAGCGGACACGCTCGCGCGGTTTGGTGGCGGTTTGTGCGTCAGGATCGTGGCTCATACTAGACTCCGATGGATTTCGGACAGGATGGCGCAAAGCGCGCTGTGTTGCGCGCCAAGCGGGCGACGAAAAATGTCGTTGTCACGCTATCTGGTTGCAAGTCCGCCTGCGCGCTGTGCAAGCCAACCCGCGATATGGCCAATATTAGGCAGAACCACATCAGCATGGGGGGCCAGATCGGCCCGTTCGGCCACGCCAGTTAAAACGCCAATGGCCAACATTCCAGCCGCGCGCGCGGCATGCAGATCGTGCAGACTGTCGCCAACCATACCGATGTTTGCTGGTGCAATAGCTATAGTTTCGGCAAAAGCCAAAAGCTGGCCCGGTGCAGGTTTGCCTCCCCAGCCCGAATCGCAGCCCGCGATAAAATCAAACATGGTCAAAACCCCTGCGCGGGTCAGATGCGCGCGGGCGGGGCCTTCGGTATCATTGGTCGCAAGGCCAAGGCGCAGGCCCTGCGCGCGTAAACTGGCCAAAGTGGCAGGCAAATCTACCGCGGGCTGCAATGGCGCGCGCAGAGCCTGTTCGTTTAGCACATCGTTTAATGCGGCAGGGCTGAAATGCGGCAAAAGCGGCTGAATAAGCGCGGCAATTTCGGGCGTTGTGCAGCCAATGACAGGGCTAGATTTAGCAAAACGCCCCGCAGCTGGATCATACCCCAGCACTTGCAAAAGATCGCAGTGGCGCGATGCATCTGGCTGGATCACGGGCAAAACCCCCATCACCCACGCCCCCCACGTCAGGGTAAAATCAAACAGCGTGCCGTCTTTGTCAAATATCAAAGCCTGCACCATTTTATGTCCAATGCATATATTGTGCACCCGGCAGGCTGGCGCGCGCGGCCTGCACAGATGTTAACGGATGGCTGTGATCTGCGCAAAACTCAATCACGCGTTGATCATCTTCCATTAAGAAATCCAAAACAGCGCCCAAAAACAGCGGCTGCTTGGCAAGCTGCGCCAAATCTTGCGGTGAAGCCCCTGTATTATTTAGGAAATTCCCCAACAAATCATCACGCCCTAAAACCCAAGACAGCGCCTCTAGCGCCATAACCTGCGCGGCATCTGCGCCAATTTTGATGTTATCCACAGGTCTTTCCCCCAATTTGCCCCCACAATTCGTCAAATTATTCGCATTTTGTTCTGCCTTCGGAAAGGATTTCTTAACCACTTAGTGCGAAAAATATGTAAAGTTTGGTCATAAGCGGCCATGATGATAGGGTTCGTATGTTTAAACGCTTTAGGCAAGGGTGAGTGGCGGCTTCATGGGCGGTAGAATTCTTGTCATTGATAGTGTCATGCCGAACAGGATTATCCTGAAGGTTAAGCTATCTGGCGCAGGTTATGAAGTGCTGATTGCAGCCACGGGCCGCGAAGGCCTTGACCTTGCGCTGCACGAACGCCCCGATCTGATTATTTTGGATATGGATTTGCCCGATATGCCCGCCGAAGAGGTGATGGCAAAATTGCAATCGGTTGCCAGTTTGCAAAATGCGTTGGTGATCATGGCCTCGGCCAGTACAGATGCCGCAACGCGGATCCGCGCCTTTCATACGGGTGCGGATGATTTTTTTGGCAAACCCTTTGTCGAGCCGCGTTTGTTGGCCCTCATCCGCAGTCTGCTGCGCGGCGACGAACAGTTGCGCCTTTTGTCAGCGCAAAGTGGCGCGCAATTTGCCCATGACATCGCAAACGATGGTTTTGCCGAACCTACTGCCAGTTTTACAATGCTGGGCACGCTTGCGATTGTTGGCAAACCCGAAGAGGCGATGCGCCTGCGGCGCAAATTGCCCCAAGATCTGGAAGTAGAGGTTGTGCATTTCAGCCCCGAAGTTGTGATCAACGGCGCGAACTTGCCTTTTGATACTGCGGATGTGGTGGTCATTTTGTCCGACGTTGCAGACCCGAACGCGGCATTGTTGATGATTGCCACGCTGCGCGGTCGCCCACAAACGCGCGATGCGCGGTTTTGCGTTCAGTTCAACCCAGAATCGCGGGGAACTGACCGCGAGCTTGCCTATGATTTCGGGGCCGATGCCATTTTGATGGACGATGACCTGCCCGAAGAATTGGGCCTGCGTCTGGCTGGCTTGATCCGCCGCAAACGCCGCACCGATGCGCTGCGCGATCGCATCACGCACGGGTTGATGCTGTCCATGAAAGACCCGCTGACCAATATTCCAAACCGCCGCTACATGGTGTCGGTTATGCGCAGCTTTATCACCAAAGCGCGCCGTTCGCGCAGCGCTGTGGCCGTGATCATATGCGATGTTGACCGCTTTAAATCGGTGAATGATCGGTTTGGCCATGGCGTGGGCGATGATGTCCTGCGCGAGGTCGCCGCGCGTTTGTCAACTGTGCTGCGCGAGGGGGATTTGATTGCCCGCGTCGGCGGCGAAGAATTTTTAGTGGCCTTGCCCGATGCGACGATGGGCGACGCGCGCGGCGTGGCCGAACGTCTGGTATCGGCCATCGCCGCGCGGCCCTTTGTGATTGAGGGCACTGCACAGCTGGTGATCACAATTTCGGCGGGCTTGGCAATATCCCAGCCCGATTTGGCCACCCCTGTCGACGAAATCATTGATAACGCCATTATCGAAGCGGATAAGGCGATGCTTGTCTCTAAAACTTTGGGGCGCAACAAAATCACCTTGGCGCGGTCGGCAGCATAACACAGCTTTGCAAAACTCGGTCGTCGCGCAGCGCAAGATTGGTGCGCAAAAAGCGGCGCAGATCATCGCCGCTTTATAGTGCTAAGCGCAGTCTGACGTAATAGTCTGCCTTAATTGCCGCCCGCCTTTTCGCCCCGTTTGCCGTCGCCATCGCGCCCCCGCTGCATCCCGCGTTCTAGCCGATCGGCAAGGGCAAGACGCTGCGCATCAGGCATAGCCAAAATCACTTCGGTCAGCGCCTGATGGCCCAGTGCAAGTTGGTCTTCCATCCGCCCGCGCATGGCTTCAAAGGCGGCGCGCAGGGCGGCAGGATCAAAGGGCTGCGCGCGCAAGGCTGCCTGAACGGCGGCCAAATCAGCATAACGCTGGGAATTGGCGGTGCGCAGTTCGGGCGCGCGCGCTTTTAACCAGTCGCGCAGAACACGGCGGTCATCTGGGGCCAGCGCCTCGCCAAAGGGGCCAAAGCCCAAATCGCGCCCCATTTCGCCGCGCCCGCCCATGCCGCCGCCCTGATGCAGGAAACTGCCCGCAACAACGCCCAAAATGGCAAGGTTCAGCGCAACCGACACGGCCAAGGCAATGCGCATCACGCGCAGCGATACATGGCGCGCGGGCGGGTTTGGCGGGGCGGGCGGCGCAGGGGGCGGCGTTGCGGTATTGTTAAGACTGGGTGCAGCAGTCTGGCTGGCCGCGTCAGTCTGCCGCGCGGCTTTGGCCTTGGGCGTTTTGGGCGTGGGGGATATCTCGGTCATGATTATTCCTCGGCCAGCAAACTATCAATGCTGGGCATAAAATCCAATTGATCAACCGCGCTGTTACCGGCAAATGCCACCGTGACTGCCGTAATTCCCGAAGGCTGAACCGCCCCCAAATAGACCGCCGTGCAGGCCACGGTGGCAAGGCCAGCCAAAACACCGCGACCGCCGAACAGGTCAGATACGGCCTGCCAAAAGGTCAACTGTGGCAGGGCGGTTTGGGTTGCGGGAAAGGCGTAAGGGCGCGGCTGCGCGCGCGAAGCATCGGCCAGAATACGCGCCATCAAGGCATCTGGCACCGCCAAGGGCTGCGCCGCAAATGCCGCCCGCTGCGCCAAAAGATCATCCAGATTGTCCATCATGCCTCCTCATATCCCAGGTCTTTGCGCTGGGCGGCCAGCGCCGCCGTCAGCGCCCGTTTGCCACGCGCAATCAGGCTTTCCACCGCTTCGACCCCCATGTGCAATATGGCCGCGATTTCAGGATTGGCCAATCCTTCGATATGGCGCAAGATCACGGCTTGGCGTTGGCGGTCGGGCAGATCAGCCAAGGCGCGGGTGAGGGCCGCCTGACGGTCGGCTTCGATCATGCCATCCACAGCCGTGACCCCGCCATCTTCGGGTTCGGCCACGTCATCCAGCGCATCCGATCTGCGCCGCTTTTTGGCGCGCAGGCGGTCGGTGCACAGGTTTACGGCCACGCGGTAGGCCCAAGTTGTCACTTGCGCCTCGCCCGCGCGCCACGTTGGGGCCGCGCGCCACAGCCGCAACATCACCTCTTGCGCGACATCCTCGGCCTCGGCCCGGTCAGCCAAAATGCGTGTGGCATAGCCCAAAATGCGTGGCACAATGCGGCGGGCCAAATCGCGCGCCGCATCTGGATCGCCATTTGCATACGCCGTCAAAAGCGCCGTATCTTGGGCAAAATTTTGCGCGTCTTTGGCCATGTCCATTCCAAAACGTTTATTGCGCGCGCACCGCAAAAGCAACGCAGCCCGCGCGCAGGTCTAGGGGGCGTGGCCGCCCCGTTTGGTGGTTACCAAAAGCCGCCAAAGCCGCCCTTGCCGCCATCGTGCCCACCGCCGTGGCCACCTTTGCCACCATGATGGCCGCCTGAGCCGCCCCGATGTTCGGCCATTTTGGCCTGCGCCGCATCCGCCTCGGCTTGGCTAATGGCGCCATCATCGTCGCTGTCCACGCGGTCGAACATCTTGGTACTGCGCCCGTTGCCTGCGGCCATTTCGGCGACACTCAGCGCGCCGTCGCCACCGCTGTCCAAATTCGCAATCATGCGGTTGGCAAAATCATCCGCGCGGGCCTGCAATTGGGCGCTGGCGCGGGCCACATGATGGGCCGCCAATTCTGCCGCGCTGATCTGGCCATCTTTGTCGGTATCCATGGCGGTGATTTCTGCGGCGCGATACGCTTCGGCCTCTGCTGTGGTAATGGTACCATCCGTGTCGGTATCCATTGCCGAAAAGTCAAACATCAAGGGCGCTGCGGCGGCAGTTGGCGCTGCTGTATCTTGTGCCATCATAGCCAGTGGCGCTGCTGTCGCAGCCAGTGCAGCAATGGTCAAAACAGCCAAGGTCTTTGGTGTGATCAAACGCATCTTAAATCTCCATTATGCCGGCGCTGGGTTTATCTTGCGCCGTTCATACTTGGGTAAACGCTGCAGCTTTCGCTTTCCGTCGCGCAGCGGCGATAATTGGGGCACATTGTGCGACAAAGCCGCGCGGAAGGGCAAATATCGCTAAACATTATCGGCGCATTCAGGTACGCCTGTACAGTCAACTAAGGAATACCGCATGCCCAGCACATCCAGCCTAGAGGACAACCTGCCAGAGGCAGAGCGCCCAGCCTGGCCCGCAATTCGGCGTGGCTGGCATGGGAAATGCCCCAACTGCGGGTCTGGGCCAATGCTGCGCGGCTATCTGACGGTGCGCGATTCCTGCCCCGCCTGCGGCGAGGCGCTGTATCACCAACGTGCTGATGATGGGCCTGCCTATCTGACCATTTTGATTGTAGGGCATCTGATGGCCCCGCTTTTGATGTTTGTGTTCACCACATGGCGGCCTGAACCTGCCACTCTGATTGCAATATTCTCGGTGTTTACAGTTGTGACATCGCTGTATCTGCTGCCGCGCATCAAAGGGGCGATGGTTGCACTGCAATGGGCCAAGCGGATGCATGGATTTGGCGCAGCCCCACATGACGCGGCAGACCTGCATCATGACGCCGCCTGAAGATGTCATCGCCCCCGCAGCCAGTATGATTGTGCTGCAAGGCTGGGGCAGCGGAGCAAAAGTTTTGATGGGCCAACGCGCGGCAGGAGCGGCCTTTATGCCCAGTAAATTCGTGTTTCCAGGCGGGCGCGTGGACGAAAGCGATCACACCGATGATCTACCTGACCTTTTATCACCTGCTTGCCAGACAGCATTGCACCTGCATCCCGCCGCAGGCGGGCCCATCAGCCCGCGCGCACTGGTCGCGGCTGGCCTGCGCGAGTTGACCGAAGAAACTGGATTGGAACTGTTGCAACCGCGCGCGCGCGCCCTGCGATTTGTGTTTCGCGCCATCACCCCGCCTGGGCGTTCGCGCCGCTTTGACGCGCGGTTCTTTCTGGCCCGCGCGCAAGATTTTGGCGACGATCATGCGGGGTTTTCCGCAGCCTCGGGCGAGCTGTCGCATTTGCAATGGTTGCCCCTGATTGATGCCCGTGCCTTGGATTTGCCGTTCATCACCCGCGTGATTTTAGCCGAACTTGAGGCAAATCTTACCGCCGAAGATCGGGCTGGCGAAGATTGGGCGGGCGAAGATTGGGCTGGCACTGGCGGCGTGCCGTTCTTTGACAATTCAGGCCCCCACCCAGCATTCTTGCGCCTTTAATCTGCGCGATCATCCTTGCGGTCTTGGGCAACAGGCCAAATCGGGTGCGGCACTGGGTCTTTTGCGGCAAAGAAATAGCGGGCAAACACCTCGGCATAGTTTTTGTAGCGGTACCCGTCATTGCGGCGCAAGAAATGATCGCGCTTTTCAGCATAGAGCGCTGGCAGGCGATACCAAGCGACCGTTGGGTGCATATGATGCACCACATGATAATTGTTGTTCAAAAACAGCAGCGCCAGCGGGCCGCGATCTTCGACAACCACGGTGCGCGCGCGCGCAGACGTATGCGCGCGATGTTCTAAAAAGGTACGGATCCGCAGCAGGCCAAGCCCGATGTAAACCGCCAAAGCATAGGCCCAAACTGCCATACCCGTGACTTGCAGATACCAGATCACAGGGATCATCCCCAGCAGGTTCAGCCCCCAGCCCAGCCAAACCCGCGCCTTGCCCGCCGCCAAAAACCGTATCTCGCTGGCCAGAAAATACCCGATGCCAATCGCAGGGCCAAGAATGATACGCCCTGCCAAACTGTTATTGGCCGACAGCACCGCCTGCCACACACGCGGCAGGCGCGCCCAAACCGCAGGATCGAAAAAGTTGGATTCTGGGTCATCATAGGGGTCGGTCAACGCAGGGTCGTAGTGATGGGCCAAATGCGTGTCTTTAAACCGCAGATAGGGCACCACAACGAACAGCGCAGGAAAAACCAGCGCCTCGCTGACCCATTGTCGTGCAAAAGGGTGGCCGTGCAGCACCTCGTGTTGCAGGGATGAAAACTGCGCCAGCGCGATGCCAACGATCACAACAGACAGCAGCGGCCATGCGCCCCACAAAGCGCCGCCCAGCGCCAAGGCGCCATAGGTGGCGACAATCAGCGCCAATGTGGGCCATTCAACCGCGCGGTCAGTGGCGGCGCGGGGTTTTGGCGAAGGAAAGGGAATGTCTGCCATGTTATTCACATCTGTTTTGACACGGGCCTATCGTAAATCCAGCGCTAGTACTGATGAAATTGCGTCAAATCATAGCCATTCCACGCCAAAACCTCGGTTGCTGCGCGCATTCGGTCTTTGGAAATGGGGTCTTTGGACACAATCATGCCAAAGGCGCCATCAGGCGTGCCAAGGGCGGCAGATCGGTTGCCCTCGTCTATCCACAGCACCCAAAGTGGCGCGTCAAGGCTGGGCAGGCGGTAGCGGCCCTGCGCGCCGCCGCTGGCAAGCGGGCCCGCGCCCATACGGCGATTGGGGCCAAAGCACAGATCATACCGCGCGGTGGCGCTGCCCCCTTGCGCTGCAATCTGCAAGGTGGGGGCACTGGTGCAAGGCGCAGGCGCACCAAAGCCCGCCACTTGCCGCCATGTGCCCAGCATCCGCGCAATGGGCAAGGCGGCGGTCGAGTAGATCGGCGCCGCGCCCGTGCGATAGCCCGATGTGATCTGCGGCGCGGAACTTTGCGTGCAACCAATCAGCGCCAGATAGGCCAGCACCGGACAGGCCAGCACCAGAAAGGCCAGCGTTGCCCTTAGTTCAGGCACAGTTGCACCGCTGCCCCATCATTTTGCAAAACATCGGTGCACCCAAACATCGGCCAGAACGGCGCGCAACTGCGCGATCGGGCAAGGCATTGGCTGGTACAGTCGCTTTCCTTGCTGCAGGTTTTGCCTGCATCTTTCATCGGATAAAAACAGGCCATTGCGCCCGTGTCGCCTGCCTTACCCCAGCGCCCCCCATTTTGCACGCAAGCCGCCTCTTCGGGCGATTGCGGGGCGGGCGTTGTCGCTGGTGCCCCTGCCTGCAAAGCCGCCGCTGCGGCTGCGCCAATTTCGGCGGCAGTTTGAGGGGATGTTGGGGCCGCTGTGGACTGCGTTGGCGCAATTGCGGCTGGAGCGGTTGGCGCGGCCCCAATCACCCGCCCCGTGGCGGGCGCGCTGCCCGCAGGCGCAGGCCCCAAAGTTTGGGTTTGAATGGCGGTAGTGTCGAGTGGTTGGGCTGCGGCATCAATTCCCGCGATTTGACCCGCGCGCGCATTGGAAAGCCCATCCCCACCCGCCCCGCAGCCGCTTAGCGCAACCGCAAGTGGAAGCGCCCATAAAATAAGGTGAAACTTGCGCATCGTTCTGTCCAAACCCTTGCTGAAATTCCTACCCGTCAATTGGCCCGAACTGCTGCCGCCGCGCAAGAGGCGATTATGGGATCGGCACGAATCGGTTGAGAACAAAGAAAGAACATTGTAAATGAAACAGATGTCCAACCCCGCCCCCACATCGCCCATACTATCGCACCAAGCCCTGCGCGACGATTTGGCGCGGCTTGTCATGCCAAGCTCGCGGTTGCGCGCGCCGCAGATGTTTCTGGCCAATGCATCGGGGGTTCAGTTTGCCCTAACGCGGGCAAGGGTGCATGAATTTTGCGGCCCCGCCCGCACCACGCTTGCGGCCTTTGTGCTTGCCGCCACTGCGGGGGCAGTGATTTGGGCCAGCCCTGCTTGGCTGCCTGAACGGGTCTATCCCTATGGGCTGATGCCCTTTGCCGACCCAAACCGCATTATCTTTGCAAGGTGCCGGCGCCCCGAGGATATTTTATGGGTGATGGAAGAGGCGCTAAGGTCTGGCGCGGCCCCTGTGGTGCTGGGCGATTTGCCCACCCCCCCTGCCCTAACCCCCATTCGCCGCCTGCATCTGGCGGCCGAGGCGGGGGCCGAGGCGGCGCATCGGCGGGGCCGCCCAGCGCCCTTGGGCCTGATCCTGACACCGCAAATGGGCGGAGCGCAGGGGGTGGAATCGCGCTGGCATATGCAATGCGCGCCCAGTGGGATGACCATGCTTGAAAACCGCGCGGCATGGACGCTGTCCCGCCTGCGCGCACGGGGTGTCCCCCCCGCCCGCTGGGGCGTGGCGCGCGCCAAGGGGCAGGTCAGCATTACCCCCCTTGAGGGCGGCGAATAGCTGCAACGCAGCACTGGAATGCGCGGCCCTCTTAGGCTAGATGATTGGCAAACATGGCGCATCAGCGCCACCGAACACATACGGCAGACAAAAAGGCGCGCATATGGCACGGATACTGATCACCTCGGCCATTCCATATATCAACGGAATCAAGCACCTAGGCAATCTTGTGGGCAGCCAATTGCCCGCCGATTTGTTCGCACGATATTCGCGCGGGCGCGGGCATGAGGTGATGTTCATTTGCGCCACCGACGAACACGGAACCCCCGCCGAACTGGCCGCCGCCAAGGCAGGCCAGCCCGTGGCCGAATATTGCGCAGATATGCACAAGGTGCAGGCCGAACTGGCACGCGGCTTCCGCCTGTCGTTTGACCATTTCGGGCGCTCGTCCAGCGCGCGCAACCATGTGCTGACCCAGCATTTCGCGGGAAAACTGGCGGATGCAGGCCTGATCGAAGAAGTCAGCGAGGCCCAAGTCTTTTCCATCGACGATAACCGCTTTTTGCCCGACCGCTATATCACGGGCACCTGCCCCAATTGCGGCAATACATCCGCGCGCGGCGATCAGTGCGAAGAATGCACCAAGCAGTTAGATCCGACCGATCTGATCAACCCGCGATCGTCCATTTCGGGCAGCACCAATTTAGAAGTGCGCCAAACCAAGCACCTGTATTTAAAGCAGCGTAACCTGCGAGATAAGCTACGCGATTGGATCAAATCCAAGAAAGATTGGCCCCTTCTGACCACATCCATCGCGCTAAAATGGCTGGATGATGGCGAAGGGCTGCAAGATCGCGGCATCACCCGCGATCTGCATTGGGGCATTCCCGTGCAGCGCGGCGCGGCGCCTTGGCCCGGCATGGAAGGCAAGGTGTTTTACGTCTGGTTTGATGCGCCCATCGAGTATATCGCGGGCACGGCCGAATGGGCCGATGCCAATGGCCGCCCCGATGCCGATTGGCAGCGCTGGTGGCGCACCGATATGGGCGCAGACGACGTGAAATATTACCAATTTATGGGCAAAGATAACGTGCCCTTTCACACCCTGTCTTTCCCCGCCACGATTCTGGGCAGCGGCGAGCCGTGGAAGCTGGTCGATTATCTGAAATCCTTCAATTACCTGAACTATGACGGCGGCCAGTTTTCCACCAGCCAAGGGCGCGGTGTGTTTATGGATCAGGCCCTGTCGATCCTGCCTGCCGATTACTGGCGCTGGTGGCTGCTGTCGCACGCGCCCGAAAGCGCGGATAGCGAATTTACCTGGGAGAATTTTCAGGCATCCGTCAACAAAGATTTGGCCGATGTGCTGGGCAATTTGGTCAGCCGCGTGACGAAGTTTTGCGCATCGAAATTTTCGGGCGAGGTGCCAGAAGCGGGCGAATTTGCGGCGCGCGAGGAAGAATTGATCGCGGCTTTGTCTGCGGGGCTGGAGGCGTATCAATCCGCCATGGACAAAATCCAAGTGCGGCGCGGCGCAGAAGACCTGCGCGCGCTGTGGGTTTTGGGCAATGAATATCTACAATCCGCCGCGCCCTGGAGCGTGATTAAGACCGACGAGCGCCAAGCCAAAACCATCATCGCGCTATCGCTGAACTTGATCCGCCTGTACGCGATTCTGTCGCGCCCGTTCATTCCTGATGCGGCCGAGGCGATGATGGCCGCGCTGCACTGCGATGATTGGACATGGCCATCGGACATCGCCGCGGACTTGCGCAAACTGCCTGCAGGGCACGGCTTTGACGTGCCAGAAAACCTGTTTCGCAAGATCACCGACGAAGAGCGCGCAGCTTGGGCGGCCAAGTTTTCGGGCAAGCGCGACTAAGGGCGCGATTGCGGCAGACGTGCCTTCGGCGAAGGTATTTGGGCCAAAATGAAAGTGGGGCGTTTGCCCTGTGAAATGGGAGCGGTGATGCCAGTGATTTTCAGCCAGTCGGATGCGGATTTCGAGGCACAGTTTTCTGCGCTTTTAGGGATGAAGCGCGAAGAAGCCGAGGATGTTGACCGCGATGTAGCCGCAATTATTGCCGATGTGCGCGCCCGTGGCGACAGCGCGGTGATTGAGGTGACGCAACGGTTTGACCATCTGGACCTAACCCCCGACACGATGGCCTTTTCCCCTGCCGAAATTGCCGCCGAAGTGGCCAAAGTATCGCCTGACGATCGCGCAGCGCTGGAACTGGCGGCGGCACGTATCCGCGATTACCATGCACGCCAACTGCCCCGCGATGAGATGTGGGTTGAGGCGACAGGTGCACAGCTTGGCTGGCGCTGGACGCCCGTGTCGGCGGCGGGGCTATACGTGCCGGGCGGTACGGCCAGCTATCCGTCTTCGGTTTTGATGAACGCTATTCCGGCCAAAGTGGCGGGGGTGGCGCGGCTCGCCATTGTCTGTCCCACACCGCATGGGCGGGTCAACCCACTGGTATTGCTGGCGGCGCAGATTGCGGGTGTGGACGAGATTTACCGTATCGGCGGCGCGCAGGCCGTGGCGGCGCTGGCCTATGGCACGCAAACGATTGCCCCAGTGGACAAGATCACGGGGCCGGGCAATGCCTATGTGGCGGCAGCCAAGCGGCGGGTGTTTGGGCGCGTGGGCATTGATATGATTGCGGGGCCGTCTGAGGTTTTGATTATTGCAGACGGTGCGAACAACCCCGATTGGATTGCGCTGGATCTGCTTGCGCAGGCGGAACATGATATATCCGCGCAGTCGATCCTAATCACCACCGACGCTGCCTTTGGGCGGGCCGTGGTGGCGGCTGTCGAAAAGCGATTAGAAACATTAGAACGGCGCGCGATTGCGGGGGCCTCTTGGGCGGCGCACGGCGCGGTGATTGTGGTGGATGATTTGGCCGAGGCAGCGGCGCTATCCAACCGCA
>CAMAWZ010000039.1 GCA_945861995.1 Pseudorhodobacter antarcticus | reverse complement strand
AAAAAGCTCCATCTCAATGGGTTTTAGGCCAAAATCCTCGCGCGCCATCTCGCCAAAGGATTTTGGCTGCGCCGCCCCGCGCAAAGTGCCGTCCAAATTGTACACCCAGCCGTGGAACGGGCACACGACCGCGCCTTTGCAATGGCCTTGCGCGCCATCGACCACCCGCGCGCCGCGATGGCGGCACAGGTTGTGAAACGCGCGCAGCACCCCGTCTTGCCCGCGCATCACGACTGCTCGCTCGCCCAGCAGATCAAAGGCCAGCCAATCGCCCACGTTCGGCACATCGCAGGCGTGGCCAACGATTTGCCAATGGGTCAAAAACACTTTCTCGCGTTCCAAGGCGAATAGGGCAGGGGAATGGTATGTCCACGCCGGCAGACCTTTGCGATCCCAACCGTTTGGCACGGACAGGGTGGGGTATGGAATTTGTGTCATGTCGTCTTCTCCATTTCGGCCAAAACCGAACCGCGCAAAGAGTGGGTTTCGTGTTCGTTCGGCATCCGCTTTACTGCCGCGAACGCGGACATCACGGCCTTCATGCTTGTTCTCTATTGCAAATCTTGACTTCATTGACTGAATTGTCAATCAAACTTTTACCTTGTGACGGCGCGGATGCAGTCTAAACTACCACGCAGACAACCATCAGAGTGCCCCTTGCCCGACATCGCAACCCCAGAGCATCCGCCCCAAAGTGCGCCTTCGCCGCGCACCCAAAGCCGCGCCGCGCGCCGCGCGCGCATGATCGAAGCCACCATCGATTCGCTTGCCGAAAAGGGGTATTCGCGCACAACCCTAACGGATGTTGCCGCGCGCGCGCGCACCAGCCATGGGCTTGTGCTGTTTCACTTTCGATCCAAAGAAAACCTGTTGGCCGAAACTTTGGATTTTTTAACAGAAGAATACCGCATCAATTGGCAATCGGCCGTGGCAGCGGCAGGCAAAGCACCAGAGGAGCAAATCCGCGCCCTGATCAAGGCCGATTTTGAAGAGGCAATTTGCACCCCATCTCGGCTTTCGGCGTGGTGTGCGTTTTGGGGCGAAAGCCAAAGCCGCCCGCTGTATCAGGCGCAGAGCGGGGCGAACGATGACCTTTACAATGCCAATCTTGTGCAACTTTGCGGGCAAATGAATGATCTGTATGGGTTTACTCAAGACCCAGAACGATCTGGCCGCTTGCTTAGGTTCATGATCGAAGGTGTGTGGCTGGATTTGATCACGCTGGCCAAACCCTACTCTGTTGCCGAAGCCTATGAAACTGTGCTGCATGGCGCGCGCGCGCTGTATCCTGGGAAATTTTGATCCTGAAAATTTTGACCTGAGAAAATTTTGAAACAGGCGGGTCAGTTGCTAACGGGTGTTAACGAAAGGCGCGGTGCAACACGGTAACCTTTGTTCAGATTGCAGGGATTGATCCGCCTGTGCCTGTTTCGTCAGATCGATACTGCTTTGAAGGAGGTGAACCATATGCAAGGAAAAGAAAAAGGGCGCGCAAGCGCCCCCTTGGATCTTGCCTATATTTGCGGTCTTAGCCGCCCCAATGGCGCACCGATCCGCAGTCCATATGCACAAAGTTTGACCTGCTGTAACGGCCAACCCCGCCCGCGCCGCACGCCTCGGCAGCGTTGGCGAGTTCTTTCATGCTGCGCGACGCCAAACGCAAATCGGCGGCTTGTCCAAGCAAATGCAGCGAATTGCGCGCAACGCCCCGCGAATTTTCGCGCAGCATCGCGTTGGTTTCGGGGCTGCGATAGCCCGACAGCAGCATATAAGCCTCGTCCGAATCGGTCAGGCGGTGGGCCGCTGCCATAATGTCAAAGTTATGCGGATCCATCTTGACCGCTTTGTCATTGCGCCAATCGCGCATAAAATAGTTAATCTCTTTCAGCACTTGCGGGATGTATTCGCCTTCGATCCAGTAGATCGCATCAAGGCTTTCGCCCGTCCGGCCCGAGTACATCCTAAGGCGGCGAATATCGCCCGCGCCGCGCAAAACGCCAAAGGCGTTTGCATAGGTTGGTGCGGCCACGACAGCCGTGGCTGCAAATACGCCCAAAAGCTTGCGCCGCGAGATCAGCGAGCCGTTCGATGCTGTTGTGTCATCAGTCATTCTAAACTGTATCCCGTGGTCTTTGACCGCTTGTTGCCGCGATCTTGGGTGCGCTGCATTTACGCCATGTTAACGATGCCACAAAGATATGGCATAACTAAGGCAAAGCACAAAGCGCTCAATAGCGTAGCAAAGGCCAGTTTAGCAGGCATCGGCGAAAAATTGCTGAACTGGCAAGCGCAATATCGCGGATAAGTAAATTGCAACACATTTTGCAAAGAGCCCCTGACCACCCCCCCAAAAGCGGTGTATTTTCATCCCAGTGCCACTAAATCTGCGAATTTTGCGCAATGTAACGCAGCTTTGTCTTGCCCAAATCCACTGGGTGCGGCAGAGTTTTCCAAATAATATTTTTCGAGGTTCTCCTTTGCAATCCAAATCTTTCCGCACCGCTTTGCCGCTGATTGTGGCGTTTTGTGTGTATGGCGCGCTTGCGATTCCCGCGACGGCGCAAACTTTTAGCCCAGCTTTTGGCAAATCCGTCGCGGCGGCGGTGCAAGAAGACGAAACGTTGGCCGCCTTTTACGCCGCGCGGGACTATGCCCCGCTGTGGACGGGTGCGGATGGCGGCGCGCGTCTTGCCGCCTTGATGGGCGCGCTGGACACCGCCCATGCCCACGGCTTGCCGACGGCCCGCTATAACGCGGCCGCCTTGCGCAAGGCCGCCGCATCTGCCCACAGCGAGGGCGACTTGGGCCGTTTGGACGCGGCGCTCAGCACCGCTTTTCTGGCCTTTGGCCGTGATTTGTCCTCGGGCGCGCTGGTGCCATCCAAAGTGGACAGTGGCATTGTGCGCGAAATCACCCGCCCGAACCCTGCGGTGATGTTGGCCGCCATGGCCATTTCCAGCGATCCTGCGGCCTATTTTGCCGCACTTGCCCCCAAAAGCCCCACTTATACCAAATTGATGGCCGAAAAGGCGGCGCTAGAGGCGCGGATCGCGCGCGGCGCGTGGGGCGGGCCAATTCCAGCGCGCGAATTGGCGCAAGGCGATAGCGGCGATGCGGTGGTTGCTCTGCGCAACCGTTTGATCGAACTGGGATATTTGCCGCAAACGTCTTTGTCCAGCTATGACGGCACGATCATGCGCGCCGTGCAGAAATTTCAACGCGAACAGGGTCTGAATGCCGATGGCGCGGCCGGCGAGACGACAATTGCCCTGCTAAATGCTGCGCCGAGTGCGCGGCTGGCATCTGTTATTGTGGCATTAGAGCGGTTGCGCTGGATGGGCAATGCGCCCCTTGGTAGCCGCCATATTTGGGTGAACCAGCCTGATTTTACCGCCAAAATCATTGATAATGGGGCAGTTACCTTTCGCACCCGCGTGGTGATTGGCAAAAATGTGCCCGATCAGCGCAGCCCCGAATTTTCCGATGAAATGGAATATATGGCGATCAACCCCAGTTGGGGCGTGCCGCGTTCGATCATTGTTAAGGAATACCTGCCTCTGTTACAAGCCAACCCTAATGCCGTGGCACATTTGCAAGTGATCGATAGCAAGGGCCGCGTGGTGCCGCGTGAAGCTGTGAATTTTGCTGGCTATTCGGCAAAAAGCTTTCCCTTTTACCTGCGCCAACCCCCGTCCGATGGAAATGCTTTGGGGATTGTAAAATTCATGTTCCCCAATGAAAACAACATCTATCTGCATGACACCCCATCAAAAAACCTTTTTGACAACGAGGTGCGGGCCTATTCCCACGGCTGCATCCGCGTGGGTGACCCGCTGGATTTGGCCTATGCGCTGCTGGCGCGGCAGACCGATGACCCAAAGGGCGCCTTCGCGGCGGCGCGCGATACGGGCAATGAAACCAACATCCAGTTGGAACAGAAAATCCCCGTGCATCTGGTGTATTTTACAGCCTTTCCCGATGCGGGGGGCGAGGTGCGCTATCGCGCCGATGTGTATGGGCGCGATGCCGCGCTGTTTGACGCCCTGATCAAGGCTGGTCTGGAATTGCCAGCCAAATCGGGATAAACCAATCGCGGGGGCAAAGTCCCCCGTTTTGAAAGACCCCGTGCATGAGCGCCCCCGTTTCTTTGTCCATCGCTGAAATTGCCGCCGCCCTTGGGGCCGAGGCGATGGGGGACACATCGTTGCGCATTAATCGCGCAAGCGAGCCGCACACCGCTGGCCCGCAAGATTTGGCGCTGGCGATGGATCCAAAATATGCAAACGGCCTTGCGAAAGGTCGCGCACTTGCCGCGCTGCTGTGGCCAGGGGCGGATTGGCAATCGCTGGGGCTGAAAGCGGCGATTTATGCGCCGCGCGGGCGTCTGGCGATGGCGGGCTTGTCGAAAATGCTGGATGCAGGGCCGCAGATTTCGGCGGGCGTGCACCCGATGGCGCTGGTTGACCCCACTGCCCAAATCGGCGCAGGCGCTGCGATTGGCCCCTTTGTCACCATCGGGGCGGGGGCAATCATTGGCGCGCGCGCGCGCATTGCCAGCCATGTGTCGATCAGCGAGGGCGCGCAGATTGGCGATGATGCGCTGATCGCGCAGGGCGCGCGTATTGGGGCTAGGGTGGTGATTGGCCACCGCGCCGTGGTACAAATGGGCGCGGTGATTGGATCGGACGGGCTATCTTTTGTGACCCCAGAAAAATCGGGCGTCGAAGAAATTCGCGAAACTTTGGGCCAGCGCGAGGTGATCCGCCCCCAAGCATGGGCGCGCATTCATTCGCTGGGCTCGGTCACGATTGGGGACGATGTGGAAATTGGCGCAAATTGCGCGATTGATCGCGGCACGATCCGCGATACCACCATTGGGCGGGGCACAAAGCTGGATAACCTTGTCCATATTGGCCATAATGTGCAAATCGGGATGGATTGCATGATCTGTGGGCAGGTCGGCATTGCAGGCTCGGCCCGCATCGGAAACCGTGTGGTGCTGGCGGGGCAATGCGGCGTGAATGACAATATTTTTATCGGCGATGATGTGATCTGCGGCGGCGCAACCAAGGTGTTCACCAATGTGCCCGCAGGGCGCGTTATGCTGGGGTATCCGGCAGTAAAAATGGAAACGCATATCGACATACAAAAGGCGCTGCGCCGCCTGCCGCGCCTTGCGGCTAAGGTCGCAAAAATAGCGGGTGACACAGAACTGTCACCAAATAGTGATTAAAGGGCTGTTAAGCAATGCCAGACACACTAGGGGATGATCCACATGAACCAAATGACCGCGCTTGACGCCCATCTCGCCACTGCATCCAGCGATGTGTATCGTGTGATTGAAATTATTGCTCATCAGGCCATGGTCGACATCTCGCAAATCGCGCCGCAAACGAAGCTGGCTGATCTGGCATTGGACAGTTTGGTGATGGTCGAGATCGTCTTTGCGTTGGAAGAAGCCTTTGGCATTAGCATCCCGTTCAATGCCAATACCATAACCGCTGTTGATGTTGGATTTGATATGTCGACCCCGGCCGCCATTGCTGCCGCGATTGAGGCACTTCCCGCCGTATGAGGCGGGTGGTTATCACGGGGGCGGGCACATTAAACCCGCTGGGGCATGATGTTGCGCAGACCTTTGCCGCACTGGCACAAGGGCGCTGCGGCATTGGCGCTTTGGATATTGTGCAGGCAGATCGCCTGACGTCGCCCATTGGCGCGCAAGTAAAAGGCTTTGATCCCGCCGCGCATTTTTCCGCGCGCGAGATGGCGATGCTGGATCCCTTTGCGCAGTTCGCCCTTGTTTCGGCGCGCCAAGCATTGGCGCAGTCGGGGCTACAGATTTCGGCAGATTTGGCCCTGCGGGCCGGCGTGATTATGGGCAATGCGGGCGGCGGGCTTGCCCCTGTGAACGATGCCTATCGCGCCGTCTATGAAGACGGAAAAAACCGCGTCCCGCCCCTAACAGTGCCGCGCCTGATGGGGTCAGCGGCCGCCAGCCACATTTCGATGTCGCTTGGCCTGCGCGGCCCCAGTTTTGCCGTATCCTCGGCCTGTGCCTCATCCAATCATGCGATGGGTCTTGCCTTGCAGATGCTGCGCAGCGGGGCGGCGGATGTCATGTTGACAGGCGGATCTGAGGCGATGCTGACCTTTGGCGGGCTAAAGGCGTGGGAGGCGCTGCGCGTTATGTCGCCAGATGGGTGCCGCCCGTTTTGCGCCACTCGCAATGGCATGGTTCAGGGCGAAGGCGCGGCTGTTTATGTGTTCGAGGCGCTGGATCATGCGCGCGCGCGCGGCGGCATAATTCTGGCCGAAGTGCTGGGCTATGCGATGACATCAGATGCCGCCGATTTGGTGATGCCATCGCAAACAGGCGCAGAAATGGCGATGACCCTTGCGCTGCAAGACGCCCATCTTGCCCCTGCAGATGTGGATTACATCAATGCCCATGGCACAGGCACTGCGGCCAATGACCGCGTGGAAAGCGCGGCGATTCGGTCTGTTTTTGATCAGCACGCCCGTAAACTGGCGATATCCTCGACCAAATCCATGCATGGCCATTTGATCGGTGGGGCAGGGGCGGTCGAACTGCTTGCCTGCCTGATGGCGCTGCAAGACGGCGTGATTGCTCCAACCGTCGGTTATACTTCCCCCGACCCTGATTGCGATCTGGACTATGTGCCAAACACCGCCCGCCATGCGCCTGTGCGCGTCGCCCTGTCTAATGCCTTTGCCTTTGGCGGCATGAACGCGGCCATCGTTCTGGGCCGTGCGCCCACTTAGCATATTAAAATTTGCACAATTACGACACGGCCTCTAAAAAACCCCGCCCAATCGGGCGGGGCCTGCGGCGCAAATCGTGCCCCTTATTGCGCGGGTCTGGTCTTTTCGAACAATTCGGTAAAGCCCGCCAGCGACAGTGTCAGGTTCACTTTCACATCTTTGGACTTCGCCGGAACGATGGTCAGGGTCGCCGCAGTGCCCGACTTCATCGCGTCCAATTCCTCGGCCGTAAAGCCCACGCGCGCGATGCAGCCATAGCTGGTGCAATAGGCAAAGGAATAGCCTTTTGCTGGGGTATCATCAACTTTGATCAGCAATCCCGCTTCTAGTAGCGTCTCTAGCGGCACAACGACCACGGCCCCTGCCGCTGCGCCTTTGCCTTCGGGAATGACAAACATGTTAAACTCGGCCACTGCGCCGCCCGTTTCGTCCAGCAGCAATTGGAAAACTTGGCATGGGCCTTGGCCGGTTTCAACCTTGGTGCAGCGCAGCTCCCATGGGTCTGATTTTTCAACCAAATAAACCTCGCCCACCTTGGCGGTTTCAAGAGTTGGCGCGGCTTTCGCTGGGGCAGCATCTTGGGCCAAACTGGCCCCTGCTGTCATCAGCGCAAAAGCGCAGGCCAAAGCTGTGGTCTTAAAAAAAGTGGTCATATCTTTTCCTGTGTAATGCGTAAGGCTTTTGCCCATGGCGCGGGCCATAGCATGGGGCATTGGCATTGTCAGCGGGGCACACGCAGAAAACTGGGCCCGAGGCGGATCTGCGCCGTTTCTTTTAATTCAAAAAGGGCCGGCAAGCCGACCCTTTTATTTATCTCCCTGTCGGACTGGCCGACTTGTAAAGTCAACCCTAGGCCCAAAATTCCCCTGCGTCAACGCGTTTCTCAAACGCTCGCGCAAGATTCTTGCGCGGCGAAACACAGATGTTAAGTCCCTGATTTTTTAATAAAAAAGGGCCGCACCCAAGGGCGCGGCCAGTCAGACAGGGAGGAAGTCACACGCGCAGTGCCCAAAAGCCGCTGCGATGCCTTCACCATGCCAGCGATTGGTTAACAATCTGTTTCGTTTGCGTACGGCTTTCCGCTATCATAGGTTGAAGCGATATATAGGGTGATTCATGGGCGTGACGATCTTTGTGGGCGGCGGCGGTGAAGGGTACATCGCCCCGCAAAACCTGCTGCTAAAATATGGCAACCGCCATGGGCTGATAGCGGGGGCCACGGGCACGGGCAAGACCGTCACGCTGCAAGTTCTGGCCGAAGGGTTTTCGGCGCAAGGCGTGCCAGTGTTCATGGCCGATGTGAAGGGTGATTTGTCGGGCCTAGCCGCGGCAGGCAGCGAAAACCACAAACTGCACGAAGCGTTTACCAAACGCGCTGCGCAAATCGGCCATACCATCGCCTACCGCCCCTATCCTGTGACGTTCTGGGATATGTTTGGGCAGGCGGGCCACCCCATCCGGGCCACTGTCGCCGAAATGGGCCCGCTTTTGCTGTCGCGCCTTTTGGAACTCACCGAACCGCAAGAGGGCGTTTTGAACGTGGCCTTTCGATTGGCCGACGAAGAGGAACTTCCCCTTCTAGATCTGAAAGATCTTCAGGCGCTTTTGACCTTTATCGCACAGCATGACGACGATATTTCGGCCCGTTACGGCCTTGTCGCCACCACATCGATCGGGGCCATTCAGCGCCGCCTTTTGGTGCTGGAAAATCAAGGCGCGGCGCAGATGTTTGGTGAGCCCGCGCTGGAACTTGCCGATCTGATGCGAACGGACGCAAACGGGCACGGCGTGGTTAATATTCTGGCGGCGGACAAGCTGATGAATTCGCCCCGCCTTTATGCCACCTTCCTGCTCTGGCTGCTGTCAGAACTGTTTGAAGAACTGCCCGAAGTGGGCGATCCTGATAAGCCAAAGCTGGTGTTCTTCTTTGACGAGGCGCATTTGCTGTTCAACGATGCGCCCCGCGCGTTGGTGGAAAAGGTCGAACAAGTGGCCCGCCTGATCCGGTCCAAAGGCGTGGGCATTTACTTTATCACGCAAAACCCCGCCGATGTGCCCGATGTGATTTTGGGCCAACTTGGCAACCGCGTGCAGCACGCCCTGCGCGCCTTTACCGCCAAAGATCAAAAGGATCTGAAAGCGGCATCCGAAACCTACCGCCCCAACCCGCGTTTTGATATTTCAGACGCGATCCGCGATGTCGGCACGGGCGAGGCGGTGACATCTTTCCTAGAAGCCAAGGGCATTCCAGGCATTGCCGAACGCACCATGGTGCGCCCGCCCAATTCGCAGCTTGGGCCCGTTGATCAGATGCTGCGGGCAGGGGTGATGGCGATGTCGCCGATGGCGGCCAAATACTCCGCGCCCGTTGACCGCGACAGCGCCTATGAACGCCTGCGCGCCCGCGCCGAAACCGCCGCACGCGAGGCCGAGGCCGCCGAGGCTGCGCAGACCCGCGCCGCCCAAGATGCGGCCCGCAGCAAAGAAGACGCCCGCGAATACTCCCGCGCGCGGCGTTATGATGGGGAAGGCTACCGCGAACCTGCACGGCGCAGCGGGGGATCATCGCGCAGCGACAGCCTAACCACGACATTGGCCAAAAGCTTTGTCCGCCAACTGGGCACCCGCACAGGCCAAGCCGTGGTGCGCGGGATTTTGGGCAGTATGTTTAAGCGGTAGGGAGGTTGGCGGGGAAACGCATCGCATTTCCCCGCCCAAGGGCACGTTAGATCAGCTTAGGTTGCGCTCCTTCCTCTGCCTTGGCGGATTTGACGGTATCTTTGCGCGCCATTGGCAAATCCATCCGCGCGCCAGCAAGGATGTCTTCGACGGTTACGATTTGCAGGCGATCATCTTCGCGGTTCAGCAGGGGATGCTTGAATTTACCCGCGTGGGTGACCTCTTCTCGCATGGGCTTAGATGGGGTATCCATTGTAATTAAAATGCCAAATTCGGCTTTTTCCTTTTGGCGGTCAGAGTTCAATTTCGCCATATCGCCGCGATTAGCACCGCCTGATTTCACCTGAAACACGGCCTTGCCATTTGTGTCTTTGTCCAAAAGGAAATAGGCAATTCCATCAATGCCTCCATCAGCGCCTTTTTTTCATTGATCCGCGCTTGGTTGGCGGAAAAGGTCAGCACCGCCCATTTTTCAAATTCCTTGCGGGTTTTGTCATCTTTGCGGTTGGCCAGTGCGCGGGCAGAGGCGATATCGCGCGGCACGCCGTCTAGCAGGATGTTGTCTTCAATGGCAGGCCACTGCCCGCTATCGGTGTATTTGTCTTGCAGACGTTTTAGGATCAGCGAGATGGATTGATAGGTAATATCAATGCCAATCCACTGCCGACCCAGCCGCTGCGCCACGGCAACGGTTGTCCCACAGCCGCAATAGGCATCCAGCACCACATCGCGCTCGTTCGAAGAGGCCTTGATGATGCGCTCTAGCAGCGCTTCAGGTTTTTGGGTGGGGTAGCCGAGGCGTTCGGCTGCCCGAGGATTAATTGGTGGAATGTCATTCCAGACATCTCCGAGAGGTGTCCCCGGCATTTCGTCCAAATATCGTAAGTATTCAGGAGTTCCAGTTTTCGTATATTTTAGCTTTCCAGAATCGTGAAGGACTTTCATTTTTTCAATTGGATAGCGCCACAGTTTCGTTACGCCATTCCATTCATATGTGTAACCGCCGCCCGACAAACCGTAAGCGGTTGTGTCGCTGGTTCTGTAATTGCGCCCATTTGTATCCTTTCGGCGGTAATGGGAATCAATGTATGATTGATCATATGGTTGAAATTGTTGGTTCCAAATCGGATTTGTTCCCTTGCAATAGAGCAGTATTACGTCATGCACTGCACCCATTCCATCTGCATCACTGTGTGATGTTGTTCGTTTCCAAATTATTTCACTTAGGAAATCCCCACCCTGCCCGCAAAACACCGCGTCCAGCACCAGTTTCAGATAATGGCTCGCTGTAGGGTCGCAGTGCAGATAGAAACTACCCGTGGGTTTCAGTACGCGGTGAATTTCCACAATGCGCAGGGTCATATGAACCAAATAGGCCAGCAGCGCGCCTTTTTTCAGCACTTTTTCCAGCCCGCGTATCAGATCAACCGTTTGTTCTGTCAGCTTGCCCGTTTGCAGGCGTTCAATATCGGTGATCCAATCAAGGCCCTTTTGCGCCTCGTCCCCCCATTCCCACGTATCGACAAAGGCCTGCGCCTGCGCGCGGTCTTCTGATCCTTGGTTGTTGTAAATCTGGAAGTAGTTGCGTTTGGAGTTAAAGGGCGGGTCGATGTAGCACAAGTCAACCGTGTCCGAGCCGATTTTAATGCGCAGAACGTCTAGGTTATCGCCATAAAACAGCTTGTTTTTATTACCAGAATTTGCTGTGCTGTGCTGTGCTGTGCTGTGCTGTGCTGCGCTGTTTTCTTAGCCAAAATTCACCCCTTAATGCCGCGATCTATGTTTTTCACCTAAGCCCATCGTGGTGAAGAAATAGTTAATCCGCAAGGGCCAAACCCCATCACACCCCCCGCACCCACAGCTTTACCACCCTATTTTCCCGTCTCTGCACCACCTGAAACCTAAACCCGTGAAAGATAAACGCCTGCCCCTCGGTCGGGATCATCTGCGCCTCGTGGATCACCAAACCTGCCACGGTATTGGCCTCGTCATCGGGCAGGTTCCAGTCCATCGCGCGGTTGATGTCGCGGATGGTCATGGCCCCGTCCACGATATAATCGCCGCTAGCCGTTTGTTTTAGGCCAGCATCGCGGGCCTTGGCGTCGAATTCGTCGTTAATCTCGCCAACGATTTCTTCCAGAATGTCTTCCAGCGTGATCAGCCCTTGCAGGCTGCCATATTCATCAACCACCAGCGCCATATGCGCGTTGCGGGCCAGAAAGGCGCGCATTTGTTCATCTAAACTGGTGGTGTCGGGGATGAAATAGGGTTTCATCGCCACTTTCACCACGTCCAATTCTGCAATCGTGGCCGAAATATCGGCCCCCGCGTTTTGGCGGCGCAGGCGGTCTACCTCGCGCAGCAGATCTTTGGCGTGGATGAAGCCAAGGATATTTTCCTCATCATCTTTGAAAATCGGCAGGCGCGAATGGGCCGAGGCCAGCACCTGCGCGATGATCTCATCGGCCGCATCATCGGCGTTGATCATTTCAATCTGGCGGCGGTGGCGCATAATCTCGTCCACAGTGCGGTCAGATAAATCCAGCGCGCCCAAAAGCCTGTCGCGGTCTTCCTTTTCCACAGCGCCCGTCGAATGGCCAAGGGCGATGGCGCCCATAATATCCTCGCGCAGAGCAAACATTTTGGTATCTGGATTGGCGCGCAGGCCGAACGGGCGCAAAGCGGCCCGCAGTGTTGAGGAGAGCAGCCCCACCACAGGGGCCAAAACCGCGACAATGGGCGCAAGGATTGGGGCCAGCGTTAAGGCAATCGCCTCGGGGCTGGCGGTGGCGATGGTTTTTGGCAAAACCTCGGTCAGAATAAGCAGCCCCAAGGCCATTGCAGCAATCAGGGCAAAAGGCCAAATCGCGCTTTGGCTGGCCAAAATATGGGGCAGCAGCCAGATCATCGCCAGCA
>CAMAWZ010000038.1 GCA_945861995.1 Pseudorhodobacter antarcticus | reverse complement strand
CCGTTCCCTTTATGAATGGGCCACGCATGACCTCGACCACCTTTTCGCCTGCCATTCAGGCTTTTGAACAGTCTTATGCAGTGGCTCGGGCCCGGTCGCGGATGATCTGGGGTCTGAGTACAATTGTATTTCTGATCTTGTTCTTCGCCTCGGCCCATTTAAGCGATTTTTTCAAGGTTGCCCAAGTGACGCTGGCAGATGGGTCGCGGGCCGAACGCTGGATCATCCCTGCGGGCCTTCCGCGTCTGGGGGAATATCTTGAAAAGACTATCCCGTCGCTGCAATGGGCAACGCTGGGGGCCGATCTGGCCAACTGGTTTTGGGCTTGGCGCACATGGGCAGTCCTTTTGGCCGAAACCATCTTGATCGCTTTCATGGCCACGACATTTGGCGTTGTTGGCGGCTTTGTTCTTAGCTTTCCAGCCGCGCGCAACCTGTCTCCGAACAAATGGGTGCTGTGGTTCACCCGCCGTTTTCTGGAAATTGCGCGCACAGTGCCTGATTTGGTCTGGGCGTTGATCTTCGTGTTCAGCTTTGGCATCGGTCCCTTGGCGGGGGTTCTGGCCATCTCGCTGCACGCTATGGGTGCTTTGGGCAAACTTTATTCCGAAGCCAATGAAAACATCGACATGCGCCCCCTAGACGGCATCAAGGCGTCGGGCGGGTCTTGGTTTGACATGATCCGCTACGGTGCCGTGCCACAAGTGCTGCCCAATATCCTCAGCTACACCCTGCTGCGGTTCGAAATTAACGTCCGCTCCTCGTCGATCATCGGCTATGTCGGCGCAGGCGGCTTGGGTCAGGAATTTCGCACCGCCGTCAGCTTTCAGGAATACACTGATCTTTCGGCGCTGTTCGTGATCATTTTCGTGACCGTCATGCTGATCGACTACGGGTCGGAAAAACTGCGGCACCGCTTTATCGGATTGGGAGTGCAATGATGTCTGTTACCCCTTTGACCCAAGAGGTCACCCCAGCCGAGATTGCCGCCGCCAAGGCGCGTATGCCTTTGGCCTTTCGCGCGCCCTTGTCACAGCGACTGCGCAGGATGGCGCTGTGGGGTGCATTTTTGGCGCTGTTCGGCTGGTGCCTTTATGATTTCGACTTTTCACCCAATCGTATTTTTTCAGGGCTGGAACGGTTTGGTCAGGTTCTGGGATTCATGTTTCCGCCCCATATCTGGACCGAATGGGCCGAATTTTCCGAAATCCTCAATGGTCTGGGCGAAACGCTGTCTATGGCCTTTCTCGGAAGCCTGCTTGGCGCCGTGGTCGCATTTCCGCTGGCGTTTTTCGGGGCTAAGACCATCAACAAAATGAACTGGCTTCGGCTTGGGTTTCGGCGCGGTTTCGATGTTATTCGGTCGTTTGAAACGCTGATCCTTGCGCTGATCTTTATCCGCGCCTTCGGGTTGGGGCCGCTGTCGGGTGTGCTTGCCATCGCGGTGGCCGAGATTGGTGTGCTGGCTAAGCTATACTCGGAAGCGATTGAGAACGCCTCGAACAAACCCGTCGAAGGCGTCGTCGCCTCTGGCGGGTCGGGCACGCAGGCGATCCGCTTTGCGATCTTGCCACAGGTGTTTCCAGTGCTGCTGTCGATCACGCTGTATAACTTTGAATCCAACGTGCGCTCTGGCACCATCCTTGGCATCGTGGGCGCTGGGGGGATCGGCTTTTTGCTGTCAGATCGAATTCAGGCGTATATGTGGGATCAGGCATGGTCGATCATCTTTTTGATCATCGCGATGGTCTATCTGATCGATTGGCTGTCTGGTCTGATCCGTGCCCGCTTTATTGGCAGATGAAATGTCTAAGATAATGCCATACGCCGTTGAGATAACAGTGCCCGGAACCGAAGGGGCGGTCTTTGCCCCGTCTGGTCTGTCTTCGCCGGCATCAGAGTGCACCACTTGCACCGTGACGGGCGGCCAAGTGCAGCGGTTGACTGAGGCAACCTCTGGGCAAGACCTTTTGTGGGTAACGCCAGACGCATCCGAAGTGACCTTTCGCTACACCTTTTCTGGCCAGCCCAGCGCCTATCCAGAGGCAATCTTTCATCCCGCCCCGTCGCGCTATACCCGCGCAGCCCCCGCGCTGGTGGATGACGCGCTGCAAATCGCTGGAACAGGCGACGATTTGGCCCGCGCCATTCGCATCGCCCGCGCCGTGGCCGAACGGTTCGACTATGGCCATCCTGAACAGAAATTCACCGATGGTTTCGATCATGTGCCCCATCTGTCTTGCGGGCTTACAGAAGGGTCTTGCGTCGATATTCATACGTACTTTCTCGCCTCGCTGCGCGCCGCTGGAATCGAGGCTGGCTATGTTGTGGGGTATTTCTTCCCCGAGGTCGGTGAATGCACTAGCGGCCATTGCTGGGCCGTCACCCGCATCAATGGTCAGACGCAGGAATGGGACATTTCGCATTTCCTGCAAATCGGGCGGCGCGATGCTGGGCCTGCGCTGAACCCCAAGGGTGGCTTTCGCGTGCCAGTCGGTCATTCCTCGGCGCTTTGTCATCCCGAGATCGGCTTTGCCGATCTGAAACTGCTGGTCGAACCAATGGTGATGAAGCATGGCGAACCCGTCCGTTTTGACACAAAGCAGATCCGCCTTTTGATGCGCGCCACCGCCTGATCCAGAAATTTCCCATGAAACTGCTGACCGAAGCGCCAAATATCCATGAAACCGCCATACTGGTCGATTGCACCTTGGGCAAATGGACCGAAATCATGGCGCAGGTGACGATGCGCGAGGTCACGTTCGGGGATTACTCGTATATCGTAAAAGGTGGCAATGTGGCTTGCTCGACAATCGGCAAGTTTTGCTCTATCGCCGAAGGTGCGCGGATCAACCCTGGAAATCACGCGACGTGGCGTGCCAGCCAGCACCATTTCACCTACCGCGCCGCGCAGTTTGGCTTGGGCGAAGATGACGCGGCGTTTTTCCAGTGGCGCCGCGATCACTGGGTGACCATCGGTCATGATGTCTGGATCGGCCACGGGGTCACGATCCTGCCTGGCGTCACTGTGGGCACGGGTGCGGTCATTGGCGCGGGTGCGGTCGTGTCAAAAGATGTGGCACCCTATGAAATCGTCGGCGGCGTCCCTGCGCGCCACCTGAAATGGCGGTTCGCCCCGCATCAGGCCGAGGCACTGCAGCAGATTGCGTGGTGGGATTGGGATCATGCGGCGCTGAAGGCCGCGCTTCACGATATGCGCATGCTGGACATTGACGCCTTTATCGAAAAGTATCGCTGAACCTGCGGGCCTTGCCCGCGATTGACCAGGACCACCTGACATGCAAACCCTGCCGCGGATCGCCTTGGCCCTTGTTGTCGGCACCATCGGCGGCGCGGTGTTTTATCTTTTGAACTTGCCGCTGCCTTGGATGCTGGGCGCGCTTTTCGCGACGATGACAGCCTCGCTGGCCAATGCACCCGTCCTTGGCCCAGCCGGGTTGCGACCAGCGGTCGTCGCGGTGATCGGCGTGCTGCTCGGCTCGCGCTTCACGCCCGATATCATCGCCGAGGCAAGTGCTTGGACCGGCACTGTTGCGATCCTGATGGTCTATGTCATCGCCGTGGCTTTGGTCGTGGTGCCCTTTTACCGCTTTGCTGGCAGGTTCGACTGGGTCACCGCCTATTTTGCCGGAATGCCAGGCGGGTTGACCGAGATGATCGAGATCGGCGAGGCGAGCGGGGCCAAACCCGCGCCGATCATCTTGGCCCACAGCCTGCGCATCGTGGTGACCATTGCAGCGATTGCCTTCTGGTTTCGGATTGTCGAGGGCCATGCGGTTGGCGCCTCAATGGGTGCGGCCGAGGGGCCGCTGAAATGGCTGGATGCGGGGCTGCTGCTGGCTTCTGCAATTATCGGAAGCTGGATTGGACAGAAGCTGCGCTTCCCCGCGCCGACCTTCCTTGGCCCGCTTTTGATCTCGGGTCTACTGCACCTTGCTGGGCTTACCGAAAGCGCCCCGCCAAGCCTTTTGGTCAATACCGCGCAAGTGCTTTTGGGCACGGTTTTGGGTTGCCGATTTCAGGGCATCAGCGCCCGAACCGTCGTGCCTGCCGCTGCATTGGCCATTGGGGCCACGGTGCTGACGCTGGGCATCGCGCTGGGTGCGGGGTCTGCGATGGCCCACTTCGCAGGGATCGCCCCCGATCAAGCGCTTTTGGCCCTGGCACCAGGAGGTTTGACCGAAATGGGGCTTATTGCGCTGGCCATTCACGCCGATGTGGCCTTTGTGGCCTTGCATTACGTGGTGCGCATCCTTTTCGTGATCGTGCTGGCACCGTTGGCGTTCAGGCTGATTATGGCACGCCGTTCCGACCCCTAGGTGAATTGATCCAGCCGCGCGTGGCCATTTCCAAATCTTGCAAGTGGCTCACCCTTGCGACCCCCCTAGACATGATACTCGTTTTCCCAAGCCGTTTTGATCTCTGGCCGCAGTTCCGCACCACGCTGATGCCGCCCAGACCCTGCAAACAGGTCGCTGATCTTCAATGAAGGTGATCACCAGAAGAGCGCAGGGTCTGCATGGGGATGAAGATGTGTGACGGTCATGGCTGGTCCTTGCTGTCATTGGGGTTTTTCACCTGCGTGGCGAAAACCGGTTGGGAGATGGAATGCACTGCGACGCATGGCGTTCAGGATGCTCGGGGAGCGAAAACAGGGCTGCGCTTTGCACCCAATCTCACTCCCCCGCGCAGCGTGTGGAATCTGTGATAGACGCAGATACGGAAAACATGCGCGGCTTGGCATCGCACAATCGAAAGCATTGTGCAAAGATATTGACCGAAGTGACGACGCGCAATGAACAAGGTCTCCAAAGATGTCAGGTCAAACGTTAATGAAACACAAACTGCATAGACTGCGTCTGCACATAGACTGCACATTTCAAAATATGGATCCTTGATTTCAAGGTATTCAAGACATCTTTAAAGGGGGCGAGTCCCCCTATTGGCATCAAAGAGAAAAGCGCGATGATTGACAAAACCCGTGACCACGGCGGCAACATTGGGGCGGCGATTGCGCAGTTTGGCGGGCAGCCAGATGATTGGATTGACCTGTCAACAGGGATCAACCGGATCGCCTATCCCATTGCAGATGTGCCGCCAGCCCTGTGGCATCGCCTGCCCACAGTCGAGGATATGGCCCAAGCACTTTCGGCGGCGCAGTGGCATTATGGCGTGCAGGCCCCTGCAATGATCTGCGCAGGCGCGCAGGCGGCGATACAGATGATCCCGCAGATGCGGCCCATTGGGCGCGCGGCGGTGCTGGCCCCCAGTTATAACGAACATGCCGCCTGTCTGCGCGCGCAGGGCTGGCACGTGACCGCCGCGCCAGATTTGGCGGCGATGCGCGGCGCGGATGTGGCCGTGGTCGTGAACCCCAACAACCCTGATGGGCAGGTCTTTACCCCAGACGATCTGCTGGCCCTACTGCCCGATGTGGGGATGCTGGTCGTGGATGAAAGCTTTGGCGATATTGCCCCGCATCTTTCGCTTTTGCCCCATGCAGGGCAGGATAAGCTGCTGATCTTGCGATCTTTTGGCAAGTTTTGGGGGCTTGCGGGGGTGCGGTTTGGTTTGGTGTTTGGCCCCAAGCAAGATGTCGAACAGTTGCGCGCACTGGCGGGCCCGTGGCCTGTGTCTGGCCCTGCGCTGCATATCGCGCGCGCGGCCTACACCGATACCCCTTGGGCGGATGCAACCCGCGCGCGGCTGGCGCAAGATGCCGCAAAGATGGATGATTTGGCGCGCGGGGCGGGGTGGCGCGTGGCGGGCGGGTGCGATTTGTTTCGCCTGTACGACACGCCAGATGCATCAGCGGCGCAAAGCCGCCTAGCCCGCGCCCATATTTGGAGCCGCATTTTTCCCTATTCAGAAACTTGGCTTCGCCTTGGCCCTGCGGGGGCGGCACACGAATGGGACAGGTTGGCCGCAGCGCTGGCCTAAATCGGCATCAAGGCCCAGTAATCGAGATCCAACAGCACGTCGGGGCTGTATTTGCCATCTACGCCGCGCAAGGGGCCAGCCTTGGTGGCCTTGTGCGCGACCAGACGCAGACGGATTGCGCCTACGTTCGGGGCCGATGTTTCTGCCATATCCAAAACCTCGCTCCAGGCGCGCACTGTGTCGCCTGCAAAGGCGGGGTTGGCGTGTGCGCCGCCATTCAGCCCCACAATCATTTGCGCATTGGCCAGCCCGTTAAACGACAGCGCGCGGGCCAGTGATATAACATGGCCGCCATAAATCAATCGCTTGCCATCGGGGCGATTGGTGGCATCAAAATGCACTTTGGCTGTGTTTTGCCACAGGCGCGTGGCAAGCATATGCTCGGCCTCCTCAAGGGTGACCCCGTCAACATGGTCGATCACCTCGCCCACGGCATAATCGCGCATGCGGTGCGGATCCCCTGCAAGGGTGAAGTTATAGCGCGTGAAATCAAGCCCTTGCGGAATAACCAGATCATCCACCGCCAGAGCCACTGGCAGGTCTGGTATATGCGGCGCAGGCGGCGCGCTGCCCGCGTCGCGCTTTTTCACCATGACCCAGCGCGTGTAGTCCAGCACTGCCGTACCGTGCTGGTTGATGCCCTCCGAACGCACATAAACCACGCCCGATTGACCGTTCGAATTTTTCTTTAGCCCAATCACCGTGCTGCGGGCCGATAGGGTATCGCCGGCGCGGACGGGGGCCAGCCAGCGCCCTGCCGCATAGCCCAAATTCGCTACGGCGTTTAGCGAAATATCGGGCACGGTTTTGCCAAAGACGGCGTGAAAGACTATTAAATCGTCCAATTGGCTGACAGGCAAGCCGCAGGTGCGGGCGAATTCATCTGACGAATACAGCGCATGGCGGGCGGGATACAGCGCGTGATACAGCGCGCGCTCCCCGCCCGACAGCGTGCGCGGGATGGCATGGTCAATCACCTCGCCCAAGCGGTAATCTTCAAAAAACCGACCCGAGTTGGTTTTATTGCCCATAAGTTCCCCCTATTGCTGGCCAAGCTTCATATCAGGATGATAATCGCCTGCGATATCCTTGACCACGGCCTGACCGCAGCGCATGACCTCGGCCTTGGCATCATAGCCATAGGTGGGGTTGCCATACAGCTGCCAGCCTTTGGACAGCGCATCGCTGACTTTGTGGCAAAAGGCAGAGGTATCCTCATCTGACAAAAAGCGGTAAATCTGCGCCATGATTTATCCAAACGGCCAGTAACCAAGATAGGTATGCAGCCATGCGATGGCGGCGAACACGCCAAGGCTGACAAAGCCATAGCCAATGTCATAGATCACGGGGCCAGCGGCGGGGCGGGCCCATTCTTGCATTTTGTTGATTTTGATCATGTCAAAAACGGCCCAAGCCAGCATGCCGCCGAACAAGATCACCGATGCCAGATCACCGTTCACCAGCAAATGCGCCAGCGCCCAAACCTTAACCGCGCCCAGCATCGGATGGCGCATTTTGCTGCGCAAAAGACCCGGCACTTTGCCCAAGTTTACAAGGAACACCGCAATCAGCATCAATAAGTTATTGATATGTGTCAGAAAGGCGGGCGGGTTCCAAAGCACGATCACATCTGCGCCCCGATAGCCCCAGATCATAAGGCCCAGCGCCACAAAAGCCAAAAGCGCCACAACGCCTTTGCCCCGCGCATCCCCGAGTGAGGCGCGAAAATTGGGGGTGACGCGTTTCATCAAATGCGAATAGGCCCACAGGGCCACGCCCAGCGTTAAAATCAGAAAATTCATTGGCTACTCCATCGCCGCTATCGCCTCTGCCTTGATCAGCAGGGCCTTCGCGGTGACGATATGCAGGTTTTCAACAATTTTACCATCCACAACTGCGACAGCTTGGCCCGCGCCAAGCGCGGCATCAAAGGCTGCGATCTGGCGGCGGGCAAGGTCAATCTCGGCGGCAGATGGAGCAAAGGCCGCATTTGCGATTGGCAGTTGTGCGGGGTGGATCAGGGTTTTGCCATCAAATCCCATATCGCGGCCCTGCGCGCATTCGGCGGCCAAACCCGCGTCATCGCGAAAGGCATTGAACACCCCGTCCACAATCACGCGCCCATGGGCGCGGGCGGCCAGCAGGCACAGGCCCAGCCCTGTATGCAGCGCCAAACGATCCGTGCTGTGGCGCGCGCCCAGTTCTTTGGCCAAATCATTCGTCCCCATCACCATGCCCGCCAGCGCAGGGTGTGCCGCGATGTGCGCGGCGTTCAGCATACCCAGCGGCGTTTCCAACATCGCCCAAAGCGGTTTGGCGGGAGCGATGGCATGGGCTGCGTCCAAATCATGGGCGGTGTTGACCTTGGGCAGCAGCAGCGCATCCACCCCTGCATGACGCGCAAATGCTGCCATGTCAGCTTGGCCCCAATCGGTATTCAGCCCATTCACCCGCACAATCCGCGCGCGCGCGCCATAATCGGCCTGTAGCGCCTGCATCAAAGCGGTGCGGGCGGCATCTTTTTCGGCGGGGGCCACGGCGTCTTCCAAATCAAAGATAATCGCGTCGGCGGGCAGGCTTTTCGCCTTTTCCAAGGCGCGCGCGTTTGACGCGGGAATATATAAAACCGACCGAAAGGGGCGATGGGGGGCAGTTGGCATGATTCCTCGCGGTAATAATATTGCGTCAGAAGGCATCATTTTGTCACTTTATGCAAGGCTATAAATGCCGCAGCGCAGAAAAATTCTGCGGGGGGCCAGTTGCGGGGACCTAGTGCAGATGCGGAACAAGGCCAGAACGCCCCGCAGCTTAACCATTTCGCCACCGATTGGGCGCAGCATCGCCCTATCCCCGATGAAAGGCCCCAGCCATGCCCTGCAACCTGCAAAAACACCTCTTTGCCCTGTCCTTTGGGTTTGCCCTGTTGATCTTGGCCATGCAAAACGCCCATGCACAGCCCGCGCAATGCGCCTTGCGCCCCGATGTATTGGCGGCCTTGGCAACCAAATATGGCGAAGCGCGGCGCGGCATTGGCATCGCAGGGCAAAATGCGGTGATGGAGTTGTTTGTGAACCCCGCCACGGGCACATGGACGATTCTTGCAACAACGCCTGATGGCAAAACCTGCCTGATCGCCTCGGGCAGCGATTTTGAAGCGACCCGCGACCCTGCGCCAGCCAAAGGCAGCCCTGCGAATGACGAAACCAAGGGCGGCAATCAGCCCCCCGAAAATCGCCGCATTTTTGATGACCGCGCTGCCGCAAATGATGGCAGCATCATGGGCACGAATGGCGACGAAGATATCAGCGGCAGCGCCGAGGCGCAGGGCTTTTTATAGGGAGCGCACGCTATTGCTTTAGCGCGCTGTACTCGCCCTTTGTGCGCAGGGTTATGGTGACAGGCGCATCGGTGCGGTTGCGCCAGAACCAGCCATGATTGCCCGTAAAGGCGGCGGTCAACGCGCCCGCATGCTGATCCACACCGCGCCCTTGTTCATAGCTGATCTTTTGGCCGCTGCCATCGCCGTGGGTGTCATAGTTCACCACTGCGCCATTTGCTGTCCATTCGAATTGGGCGATTTGGCCTTCGGTCATGGCAAGTTTCACCTCGATCCCCTCGCCTGGGGCAAGGGTCGCGCTGACCTCATCGCGCCACTGCGCAGCCGCTGGCGCACCTGTTTCGGTGGCGGCAGATGGTGCCGCTTCGGTTGGGGCCGCTGCAGTCGCGGCTGCTTCAGTTGGGGCGGCTTCGGCGGGTGCGGTTGGGGCCACTTCCACTGGGGCCGCCACAGGCGGCGCGCCGATGACCGCGTTCATGAGGGCTAATTGCGCCTCAATCGCGTCCAGTCGCGCGATCACGGCAGGATCAATGGCAATTTGCGGCGCCGCCGCATCAGCCGCATCCTCGGCGTAAAGCTGTTGCTTGATCTGGCCCATTTCCGTCAGCCCCAGCACCGCGCCAAAGCCCGTTGGATCGCGGCCATATTCGGCAGGCAGAAAGACGATGGTCAGCACCGCCAGCGCCGCCGCCCCTGACAAAAGGGTCGATCGCAGCAAACCGCGCCCCGTGGCGGGAACTGCCCGCACTTGGCCGCCTGCGCCAGCATTCACGCTGTCATGTATGGTTTTCATCTTTTCCACCTTATGCATTTGCATACCCAATCAGCTGAACGCCCATCAGATAAAATCCCAGTCCCATCATGATAACATTGGCGCGATACGCTTGGCGCGCAAAGGCAAGGCTGGCACGCCAGCGCTGCATCACCAGCAAAATCAGCGCCAATGCCGTCAGCTGCCCAAGTTCAACACCCACGTTAAAGGCGATCAGATTGGTCAACAGCCCATCCGGCGAGATGTTGTATTCGATGATCTTGGACGCCAGTCCAAAGCCGTGCAAAAAGCCAAAGATCAGCGTGGCAGCCTTGGTGCTGGGCTGCACCGCAAACCACGCCTTAAACGCACCTAAGTTATCCAGCGCCTTATAGATCACCGAAAATCCGATAATCGCATCAATGATATAGGCGTTGACGCCAAAGTTAAACCAAACCCCAAGAATCATTGTGGTAGAATGGCCAATCGCAATCAACGTGACATAGGTTGCGATTTCTCGCATCCCATACAAAAAGAAAATCACCCCAAACAAAAACAAAATATGATCGTAACCCGTGATCATATGTTTCGCGCCCAGATACATAAACGGAATGATCTGCGGCCCCGTAATCTCTTGGATATAGCCCTTGTCGCCAAGGGTCACTGCATGGGCCAATGCCCCATGCGCGGCCATCACTGCCATCATTAAAACGGCGATGAACAGCCAAAGGGGCAGTTGCGCCTGAAAGGTTCGCGTCATTTAACACTACTGCGAAAGAATAGACTGGCGCGGCGAAACGCCAGCGCGGTGACTGCGTGTCTAAACTGTGCGGGGGGGTCTTCGCAGGGCCTCGGCCGCTGCCTGCTCATCGCTTTGGCAATAGGTCAGGTTGGGTTGCGCTTGCGGCCAAAGAATTGGCTGCTTGGCCTGCAATAAGATCACGGCAGGGATATGATCGTGATCCAGTGGATGCGCTGCGCCGTGGCTATGGGCTGCAAGGTGAATTTGGTCACGCTGTGCGGGTTCGGCATGGCGGTGAGGGTCTTTTTGCACGCCCGCGCTGCTGTGGGCCTGCGCCCCTTCGGGCGGATGTGTCAACACCTGCGCCACAGGGGCCAGCGCCACACAAAGCAACAGCCAAAACGCCGCTAAACTGCCCCTCCATCTGCTCATATCTGACCCGCTTTTATTGCTGTTTCGCTACATAGACATCCGCCGCCAAAACTCAAGCCGCGCCGCGCCGCTTTGGGTTGCTTTCGCCCAGTCCAAAGGTTAGCAGGCCGCGCGTGCGATGTAAAAACCTCGCCATGATAAAAGAGGCGGAAAATGGCCCTGTTTGCCCTGTTTGGCGCGGCGTTGATTGCCGCCACCCTGATCCCCGCGCAATCCGAAGCGGTGCTTGTGGCGATGCTGATGGCGGGAACATATCCCGTTTGGCTGCTGCTTGTGGTGGCAAGTGCGGGCAATGTGCTGGGCGCAATCATCAACTGGGGGCTTGGCCGATATGCGGCACGCTTTTCCCAGCGGCGCTGGTTTCCTGCCAGCCCTGTCCAACTGGAACGCGCGGCACGCTGGTATAGCCGCTGGGGCTATCTTAGCCTGCTAGGGTCTTGGCTGCGTATCATTGGCGATCCGATCACAGCGGCCGCTGGCCTGATGCGCGAGCCTTTTTGGCGCTTTGCCTTGCTGGTCACGCTTGCCAAAGTAGGGCGCTACGCGGTTCTGGCAGCGGTGACGTTGCAGCTGATCTAAGCGCGCTAAATCAGCCCTGCCCCGCGCGCGCCGTCCCAAATCAGCTTGATCGAAATGGCCAGCAGCGCCCAAGTCACAGCTTGGAAAAACAGCTTTTCGGGCAAAAGCCGTACCAGGCGCACGCCGCCCCACACCGACACCGCGGCCAAGGGCATCAGCATGACCGCCACCTTCAAATTGGCGGGCGAGAATTGGCCCAGCGCCGCATAGGGGATTAGTTTGATCGCATTCAAATAAGCAAATAATATGGTGCTTGTGCCCGCAAACACCATCTTTTCCAAGCCCAGCGGCAGCACATAAACCTGAAACGGCGGCGCGCCCGAATGGCTGACAAAACTGGTAAAGCCCGTCAGTGCGCCCCAAAACACTCCGCGCGGCACATCGGCGGCGCGGGCTGGTGGCTCGCCCTTACGCAGCAGAAGGTTCATCGAAAAGACCAAACCTATCAGCCCCACCAGCGCGGTGACCGCCCACACAGGCGTGATGCTGGCCGTGGCCCAGCCAAACCCCACGCCCAGCGTAACGCCAGCCGCCAAAATCACCAAAACGCGCGCGTTGAAACTGGCACGGTAGGCATACAGCGCAAAGATGTCCGACAGCACATAAACGG
>CAMAWZ010000037.1 GCA_945861995.1 Pseudorhodobacter antarcticus | reverse complement strand
AGAAAGCTATCAACGCGATTATGCGGCGTCGGTCGCCGATGCGGATGGCTTTTGGCGCGAGCAGGGGCAGCGGATTGACTGGATTCGGGATTATACGGCAGTCAAAAACACAACCTTTAAGCGCGGCGAAGTGTCGATCAAATGGTATGAAGACGGATCATTAAACGTATCGGCCAACTGCATTGACCGCCATGTCGCAGCGCGCGGCAGCCAAACCGCGATCATCTGGGAACCCGATGATCCAAAGACCCCCGCCCTGCACATCACCTATGCGCAGCTTTTGGAACAAACCTCGCGTATGGCGAATGTTCTAAAATCGCATGGCGTCAAAAAGGGCGACCGCGTTGTTATCTATATGCCGATGATCCCCGAGGCCGCTTACGCGATGTTGGCCTGCGCGCGCATTGGTGCGATCCATTCCATCGTTTTTGCGGGCTTTTCGCCCGATGCTTTGGCCAACCGTATCAACGATTCCGAAGCCAAAATTGTGATCACCGCAGATTTTGCCCCGCGCGGCGGCAAGAAAACCGCCCTGAAGGCGAATACCGATCAGGCGTTGCAGCACTGCAACGACCATGTGAAATGCCTTGTTGTCAAACATACGGGCGATCAAACCAGTTGGACGGATGGCCGCGATTTTGACGTTCGCGCCGAAATGGCCGAAGCTAAACCTTATTGCGCCTATGTCGAAATGGGGGCGGAAGACCCGCTGTTTATCTTGTACACTTCGGGGTCGACGGGCAAGCCGAAGGGCGTTGTTCACACCTCGGGCGGCTATCTGGTGTATGCGGCGATGACGCATCAGATGACGTTCGATTACCACGATGGCGATGTGTTCTGGTGCACGGCCGATGTGGGCTGGGTCACCGGCCACAGCTATATCATTTACGGCCCGCTGGCGAATGGCGCGACCACGCTGATGTTCGAAGGTGTGCCAACCTATCCCGATGCTGGGCGGTTCTGGGAGGTTTGCGCCAAGCATCGGGTCACCCAATTCTACACTGCCCCGACCGCCATTCGCAGCCTGATGGGCCTTGGCCCCGAATGGCCAGCCAAGCACGACCTGTCATCCCTGAAGCTGCTGGGTTCGGTGGGCGAGCCGATCAACCCCGAGGCGTGGAATTGGTATAACACCCATGTGGGCCACGGGCGCTGCCCGATTGTCGATACGTTCTGGCAGACTGAGACGGGCGGTCATCTGATTACCCCGCTGCCGGGTGCTATTGCGCAAAAACCAGGCTCGGCAACCCTGCCCTTCTTTGGTGTCAAGCCTGTCATTTTGGATGCGGCCACGGGAAAAGAGCAGACAGCCACCGAGGCCGATGGCGTTTTGTGCATTGCCGACAGTTGGCCAGGCCAAATGCGCACTCTTTGGGGCGATCATGCGCGCTTTGAAGAGGCGTATTTTGCCCAATATCCGGGTTATTATTTCACGGGCGATGGGTGCCGGCGCGATGCAGACGGCTATTACTGGATCACGGGCCGCGTTGATGATGTGATCAACGTATCGGGCCACCGCATGGGCACGGCCGAAGTTGAATCGGCGCTGGTCGCCCATCCCAAAGTCGCCGAAAGCGCGGTTGTCGGCTATCCGCACGAGATTAAGGGCCAAGGCATCTATGCCTATGTCACCTTGATGAAGGGCGAGGAACCGACCGAAGCCTTGCGCAAAGAGCTGGAAGCATGGGTGCGCACTGAAATTGGCCCCATCGCCAAGCCCGACCTTATTCAATGGGCCCCCGGCCTGCCAAAAACCCGTTCGGGCAAAATCATGCGCCGCATTCTGCGCAAGATTGCCGAAAATGATTTTGGCAGCCTTGGCGATACATCGACTCTCGCCGATCCGTCGGTGGTCGATGACCTTATTGAAAACCGCATGAATCGCGGTTGATGCACATTGGGCGGCGCGCCTGTTGCGCCGCCCCGACCAGATCAGATCGCGCCCAGCTGGGAGGCCGCGCGCCATTTGATACACTTGCCGCGCCAAGGCCAAAGGCCATGTCATGCGGTGACTGCGACGGTTGCAGCAGATGCAGCCAAAATAGGGGCCAGCACCAAGCTGGATAAAAAGGGAGGCCACAATGGCAAAAGCACCTGATGCGAGTGTTCGCTCGCGTCCCATGACTGCCGAAGAGCGCAAGGTTATTCTTGCATCTTCCGCAGGCACCATTTTTGAATGGTATGACTTCTATCTTTACGGCTCGCTGGCGGCAATCATTGGCGCGCAGTTCTTTACCCCGTTCCCAGAAGCCACGCGCAACGTGTTTGCGCTGCTTGCCTTTGCGGCAGGTTTTGTGGTGCGTCCGTTCGGCGCGCTGGTGTTTGGTGCATTGGGCGATATCGTTGGGCGTAAATACACCTTCTTGATGACCATCGTCATCATGGGCGCTTCGACCTTTCTTGTTGGCCTTTTGCCGAACTACTATGCTTGGGGCGTTTCTGCGCCCATCATCCTGATTGCACTGCGTATGTTGCAGGGTCTGGCACTCGGCGGCGAATACGGCGGCGCGGCAGTTTACGTGGCCGAACACGCCCCTGCCAACCAGCGCGGCTATTTCACGGCCTTTATCCAAACCACCGCAACCTTGGGCCTGCTTTTGTCCTTGGTCGTCATTTTGTCGGTGCAGGGTTACATCAACGGCAACTACCCTGATCAGCCTGTTCTGGACGCGGCTGGCCAAGCGGTCATGCTGGCAGATGGCACACCTTCGATGATGAAGGCGTTCAACGCTTGGGGCTGGCGCATTCCATTCCTAGGTTCGATCATTCTGCTGCTGATGTCGCTGTACATCCGTCTGCAAATGAACGAATCGCCTGCCTTCAAGAAAATGAAGGAAGAGGGCGCAGCATCTAAAGCACCTTTGACCGAAGCATTTGGCCCTGGCAAAAATGCTATGGTACTGTTGATTGCACCTGTGCTGCTGATCTTGCTGGCTGTCACGGGCAACCTGACGGGTACGCTGTTTAGCTATATCGGTATCGGCTTTGTGATCATCGCGGTGATCTGGGGCTGGCTGAATGCCAAAATCGCCCTGATCGCGCTTTTGGGTCTGGTGGCTGGTCAAGCTGTGGTTTGGTACACGGGCCAATTCTATGCCCTGTTCTTCCTGCAAAACGTGATCAAAGTTGACAGCTTCTCGGCCAACGTGTTCGTGGCTTGGTCGCTGATCATCGGCACGCCGTTCTTCTTGGTGTTCGGCGCGCTGTCCGACCGTATCGGCCGCAAGCCAATCATCTTGGCGGGCTGCTTGATTGCGGCACTGACCTACAAGTTCGTGTTCCCAATGCTGACGCAAACCGCAAACCCTGTTCTGCATGCGGCGCATCAAACTGTTGTAACCGTTACGGCTGATCCTGCGGATTGCTCGTTCCAGTTCAACCCTGTTGGCACGGCCAAGTTCACCAATTCTTGCGATATTGCCAAAGCTGCTTTGGCGCGCGCATCGGTGAACTATCAAACCGTTCCTGCCGAGGCTGGCACTGTGGCTGTTGTCAAAGTGGGCGATATTGAAGTCGCAGGCTATGTGGGTTCGGTGAATGCGGCTGCGGTCAAGGAATTGACTGCCGCGCTGGAAACCGCAAACGCTGGCACAGACCAAGCTGCAAAAGACACAGCAAAGGCCGCGCTGGACGCAGAAAAAGGCGTTCCTGCCGCCTTTACCAAATCGCTGAACGACTCGCTGCTGGCAGCGGGTTATCCGCTGGTGGCAAAAGACAACACTTCGGTGGCTGTTGCCGCGCACTTCGGCGACATCTTCACGGGCCAAAAGCTGATGATCGTTGCGATCCTGACCTACCTGATTATTCTGGTAACGATGGTTTACGCGCCAATCGCAGCAATGCTGGTGGAATTGTTCCCAACCCGCATCCGCTATTCGGGTCTATCCTTGCCCTACCACATCGGTAACGGCTGGTTCGGCGGCCTGATGCCAGCCACGGCTTTCGCCATCTCGGCGCAGTCGGGGTCGGTCTATGGCGGTCTGTGGTATCCAATCATCATCGCCATGGCGACTGTGGTGATTGGTGCGCTGCTGGTTCCTGGCGGCACGCACAAGAAAGATATCTTCTCGGACGCAAAGTAATCTAGCGCCGAATAGACAAAGAAACGGGCCAAGGGAAACCTTGGCCCGTTTTCCGTTTCGCAATCGGCTTGGCTTACTTGCGCATCGCGCGCTGATACACAAAATAGATGCCGTGTATCAGCCCCAGCACAATCACATTGGCAACCACGCCCACGCCAAGGCGCTGCGCGAATGGCTCTGCCGAAGGCATGGTCACGGCGATAATCAATGACACCGCCACTGCGCCAAGGGCCAATGGCACATAAGTACCGGTCGCAGACTGGGTGCGCAGCATCGTAATATAAAGCCCGATCAGCAGCACAATGCGAAACGGGTCGGCAAGTTGGGCGTTCAAAATCTCGGTCATGGTTCCTCCCTTACATATCCAAAATCTGGGTCACAGGATTGGCAGGCAAGGCCACTTCCAAAATCTGCAAATCATCGCTGGGCGCGCTGTAGCGCGTGGCCATTTCAGGCGGGATCACAAAGGCATCGCCCGCACTCAGGCGGAACGGCTCTTTGCCCTGCCCTTCCAGTATCATCTCGCCCGACATCACAAAGGAAAACAAAATATCGCCCGAATGCTTTGTCCACGGGCTTGGTGCAGCCCGCGCTATGGGCCGCGCCACAATCACCCCCGCCAGGCCCTGCGTATTGGCCGCAATCAAAGTATCGCGCGCCTCAAACCCCGCAATGCGGTGCGGCGCGAATACCCCATCGCGTCCCAATGAATGCACAAACCGCTGGCCCTCCCATTCGCGATCAGGGCGCAAATGCGGGGTGGGCAGGGTCATCTCGTGATCTATTTCGGTGACATGTTCGGCAGGAACGCCAATTTCCACCACCTGCACGCCTTCGGACTGCAACACCTTATGGCGAATGCCGGGGGGCTGGATAAAGCAATCCCCCGCCTCAATGCGCAAAATCCCGCCTTGATCTTCATATAAAACGTCCACCCAGCCCGCCACGCAGAAGATCAGTTGAAACCCAACGCGGTGAAAATGCACCATATCGGGCACGGGGCCATCCGGCACGCGAATGTGGCTGGCAATCATCGCCCCGCCAAGGCGCGTCGGGATCAAATCGCGGTACTCCATCCCCGCGCGGCCAATCACCCACGGGGCCTGATCGGCCAGCCTGCGCACCACAAAGGCGTGCTGTGTTGCGGGCAAAACCAAAGGCGGGTTCAGCTCGTCAATCTCAACGCGCGTGCCATTGGGCGCGGTCAGCACCCGCTGCCCACCCGCAAACGCATCGGGATCGTCGGTTAAAATGCGCAAGCACCCCGCAGCCTCATCCGCACCCTTTACAATGCGAATGCGCACCCCGTGGCCCGACAATACCGCCACTTCAGGATCGTCTGCGGGATAGATCATATCCAGCCGCATTCCCAAAACGCGCGTATAAAAGGGCAAATCATCGCGCAGCTCTTGGGTGGGCAAACGTATTTCTGCGCGGATTTCGGCCATGATATTCCCTTTCAAATTGGCGCTAATCTGCCCCCCACGCGCGTCACTTGCAAGCGCGGGCGGGGCTACTCGCACAAATACCCATCTTGCAGCCCCGAAAAATTGCGTTAGGCATGAAGGCGGCCCAAGGGAGATAGAGTGATGGACGAAACACGGTCTGATAACGCCCGCCAAGCAGCGCTAGATTACCACGAATTTCCAAAACCCGGTAAGCTTGAAATCCGCGCCACCAAGCCTTTGGCCAATGGCCAAGATCTTGCCCGCGCCTATTCCCCTGGCGTCGCCGAAGCCTGCCTCGAGATTAAGGCCGACCCGTTGGCAGCCCAGCGCTATACCGCGCGCGGCAATCTGGTCGCGGTCGTCACCAACGGCACCGCCGTTCTGGGCCTTGGCAATATCGGCCCTTTGGCATCCAAGCCCGTGATGGAAGGCAAGGCGGTTTTGTTCAAGAAATTCGCCAATATCGACTGCTTTGATATCGAACTGAACGAACCCGATCCGCACAAACTGGCCGATATTGTCTGCGCGCTGGAACCCACTTTTGGTGCGATCAATCTAGAAGATATCAAAGCCCCCGATTGCTTTATCGTCGAAGAAATTTGCCGCGCGCGCATGAATATCCCCGTGTTCCACGATGACCAACACGGCACCGCCATAGTGGTGGGCGCGGCCATGACCAACGCGCTGCATGTGTCGGGCAAGCGGTTTGAAGATGTTAAAATCGTCTCGACGGGCGGCGGAGCGGCTGGCATTGCCTGCCTAAACATGCTGCTGAAACTTGGGGTCAAACGCGAAAATGTCTGGCTGTGCGATCTGGCTGGCCTTGTCTACAATGGCCGCAACGAACAGATGACGGCGCAAAAACTTGCCTATGCCCAAGGGACGAGCGAGGCCACTCTCGCGGATGTCATCGGCGGCGCAGATGTGTTTCTGGGCCTGTCTGGCCCAGGCGTTCTAACCCCCGATATGGTTGTCAAAATGGCACCGCGCCCGATTATCTTTGCCCTTGCCAACCCCACCCCCGAAATTTTGCCCGATGCCGTGCGCGCCGTGGCCCCCGATGCCGTCATCGCCACAGGGCGCAGCGATTTTCCCAATCAGGTCAATAACGTGCTGTGTTTCCCGTTTATCTTTCGCGGCGCGCTGGATGTGGGGGCCAGCCAGATCAATGACGCCATGCAACTGGCCTGTATCGACGGTATCGCGCAGCTCGCCCGCGCCACGACAAGCGCCGAGGCGGCGGCGGCCTACAGCGGCGAAAAGCTGACCTTCGGGCCAGATTATCTGATCCCCAAACCCTTTGATCCGCGCCTGATGGGCGTGGTGGCCAGTGCCGTGGCCCGCGCCGCAATGGAGACAGGCGTCGCCACAAGGCCGATTGCCGATCTTGATGCCTATAAAGAATCGCTCGACAGTTCGGTATTTAAATCCGCCCTCGTCATGCGCCCCGTGTTCGAGGCGGCAGCAACCGCCAACCGCCGCATCATCTTTGCCGAAGGCGAGGACGAGCGCGTGCTGCGAGCGGCCAACGCGATGCTGGAAGAAACCACTCACCGCCCCATCCTAATCGGCCGCCCCGATGTGATCGCCGCACGGTGCGAACGCGCCGGCCTGCCAATCCTGCCCGAACGCGATTTCGAGATTATCAACCCGCAAAGCGATAGCCGCTACCGCGATTATTGGAGCAGCTATCACGAACTGCTGGCGCGCCAAGGCGTCACCCCCGACACCGCCCGCGCGATTATGCGCACCAACACCACCGCAATTGGCGCAATCGCCGTGCATCGCGGCGACGCTGACAGCCTGATCTGCGGCAGCCTTGGGCAGTATCTGTGGCATTTGGGCTATGTCAACAAAGTGCTGGGCACGGGTGGGCACGCCCCCCAAGGCGCGCTTTCCCTGATGATTTTGGAAGACGGCCCGCTGTTCATTGCCGACACGCAGGTCAACCCCGTGCCCACCCCCGAACAAATCGCGCTGACTGCAATAGGGGCCGCCCGCCATGCCCGCCGCTTTGGCGTGACCCCAAAGGTGGCGCTGTGTTCGGCATCCAACTTTGGCAACCTTGACAGCGATTCAGGCCGCCGTATGCGCGCGGCGATGGACATCCTGCGCGCCCGCGATCTGGACTTTGAATCCGAGGGCGAGATGAACATAGACGCCGCCCTAGACCCCGATCTGCGCGCGCGGATGTTCCCCGCCGCCCGCCTGTCAGGGGCCGCCAATGTGCTGATCTTTGCCTTTACCGATGCCGCATCCACCGCCCGCAATATTCTTAAGATGAAATCAGGCGGGCTGGAAGTTGGCCCCATCCTAATGGGCATGGGCAACCGCGCCCATATCGTGACCCCATCTATCACCGCGCGGGGCCTGCTGAATATTGCAGCCCTCGCAGGTACGCCCGTGGCGCATTACGGCTAGGGCGGGACGCTCCGCGGGAGGTATTTGAACCAAAATGAAAGCGCTTTCATTTTGGCGTAAATACCTTCGCCGAAGGCATCCGTCGGCAAGGCTTGGCGCAGAATTTGCAATTTTGCGGGGCAGCTGCGCCTAATCCTTGCGCGAGCGGTCTGTGTGGGGGTAAACCAGTGCCAGCTTTGAGGGAGGCATACTATGGGATACCGCGCGGTTTATGAGGGTTGGAAGGCCGACCCCGAGGCATTTTGGATGCAGGCGGCGCAGGGGATTTCTTGGGTCACCCCGCCCAGCCGCGCCCTGAACGAAACCCGCGCGCCGCTGTATGAATGGTTCACCGATGCCGAAGTGAACACCTGCTACAACGCCGTGGATCGCCATGTCGATGCGGGGCATAGGGGCCGCATCGCCATTATTCATGACAGCCCCGTTACCCATTCCAAGCGTGAAATCACTTATGCCGAATTGCAAACCCGTGTTGCCACCCTCGCGGGCGCGCTGCGTGCCAAGGGCGTGCAAAAGGGCGACCGCGTGATCATCTACATGCCGATGGTGCCCGAAGCGTTAGAGGCGATGCTGGCCTGCGCGCGCCTTGGGGCGATCCATTCCGTCGTGTTCGGCGGCTTTGCGGCGGCCGAACTGGCCGTGCGGATTGATGATTGCACCCCCCGCGCGATTATCGCCGCCAGTTGCGGGATCGAGCCCACCCGCGTGGTGCATTACAAACCCCTTTTGGACGCTGCCATCGATATGGCCACCCATAAGCCCGATTTTTGCGTGATTTTGCAGCGCGAACAAGAAGTAGCCAGCCTAACCCCTGGCCGCGACGTGGCATGGCATACGTTCCAATATGGCGTGACCCCTGCAGAATGTGTGCCCGTATCCGGCGATCATCCTGCCTATATCCTTTATACCAGCGGCACCACAGGCGCGCCCAAGGGCGTGGTGCGCCCCACGGCGGGCCATTTGGTCGCGCTGAACTGGACGATGCGGGCAATTTATGATTGCGGCGGCGGCGATGTGTTTTGGGCGGCCTCTGATGTGGGCTGGGTGGTGGGGCATTCCTATATTTGCTATGCGCCCTTGATTGCGGGCTGCACCACAATTGTGTTCGAGGGTAAGCCCGTCGGCACCCCCGATGCGGGCACCTTTTGGCGCGTGATTGCCGAACATGGCGTGCGCGCGTTCTTTACCGCCCCCACCGCCCTGCGCGCGATCAAACGCGAAGACCCGAATGGCAAACTGCCACAAACCTATGACCTATCCCGCCTGAATGCGGTGTATCTCGCAGGCGAGCGCGCCGACCCTGACACCGTGATCTGGGCGCAGACCCATATCAAAGTGCCCGTCATCGATCATTGGTGGCAAACAGAAACTGGCTATGCCATTGCCGCAAATCCCCTCGGCATCGAGGCGCTGCCCGTGAAAATCGGCAGCCCCACTGTGGCCATGCCCGGCTATGACGTGCAGGTGCTCGATGAGGGCGGGCACCCTGTGCCTGCAGGCCAGCTTGGCGCGATTGCAGTCAAGCTGCCCCTTCCGCCTGGCACCTTGCCCACCCTGTGGGGCGCGGAAGATCGGTTTGTGAAAAGCTATCTGTCCCATTTCCCTGGGTTTTATGAAACAGGCGATGCGGGCTATATCGACGATGATGGCTATCTTTACATCATGGCCCGCACGGATGACGTGATCAACGTCGCAGGCCACCGCCTGTCTACCGGCGCGATGGAAGAGGTTTTGGCAGGGCATAAAGACGTGGCCGAATGCTGCGTTGTCGGCGTGGCGGATGCGCTAAAGGGCCAGTCCCCCGTGGGGTTTTTGTGCCTGAACAAAGGGGCCGCGCGGGCAGCTGAAGATGTGGTTGCAGAATGCGTGGCCCTGATGCGCGAGAAAATCGGCCCCGTGGCCGATTTCAAACGCGCGGTGGTGGTTGACCGCCTGCCCAAAACGCGGTCAGGCAAAATCCTGCGCGGGACGATTGTGAAAATTGCTGACGGCACCGAATGGAAAATGCCCGCCACCATCGATGACCCTGCCATTTTAGACGAGATTACCGCCGCGCTGCGAACGCTGGGTTACGCCAAAGGCTAATGGGTGGTTTGCTGCATCGGCAAGGGGGGCTTTCGCGCCCCCCTCGGCGCTTCGCGCCTCACCCCGCGAGGATATTTGGGAAAAAGAGAAGCGGGTGAGGTAAGCTGGTAGGGCGAAAATCAGGCAAACTGTTCGACAATCAGCCGTTCGTCCAGCCCGTGACCTGGGTCAAACAGGATGCGGTGCGAAATGCTGGGGTCTGATCGCACTTCGACCATCACCACATCATTCACGGGGCGGCTGTCGGCATCGGCGCGCACGGGGCGCTTGTCGGCCTCTAGCACGTCAAAGCGCACCACGGCAGCATTAGGGAGCAGCGCGCCGCGCCAACGGCGGGGCCGAAAAGCGGCCATGGGGGTTAGGGCCAGCACGTCTGAACCTATGGGCAAAATGGGCCCGTGGGCGGAATAGTTATAGGCGGTTGACCCCGCTGGCGTGGCCAAGAGCGCGCCATCGCAGATCAATTCGGGCAGGCGTTCGCGCCCATCGACGGAAATGCGCAGCTTGGCCGCCTGCGGGCCAGCGCGCAAAAGCGATACTTCGTTGATGGCCAGAGCATGGTGTTCGCGCCCTGAGGTGTCGACTGCGCGCATGGCAAGGGGATGAATGACCGCCACTTCCGCCTGCGCAAGGCGCGCGGGCAGATCGCGCTCGTCATATTCGTTCATCAAAAAGCCAACCGTGCCGCAATTCATGCCGTAAATCGGCAGGCCATATGCCTCGTTTAGGGTTTGCAGCATAAATCCATCGCCGCCCAAGGCCACGATGACATCGGCCGCCTCGGGCGCGCATTGGCCGTGCTTGGCCGTCAGCGCGGCCAGTTCATCTTGGGCAGCAGGGCTGGCAAAAAAGGCAATGCGCGGCAATGTCACGGTAGATCCCCCATGGCTTGAGTTTGCCGCGCTTTGCGGCAAACTCAAGCGCAATCGCGTATAGGTTTGCGGTCAGCGGCGGGGGGCGCAAAAAATCTGTCGCTTCCGGCCTTTCCTAGACCCATACCTTGCCCTACAACCAATAAAATCGTTTTTTAAAACCCTTTGCTTAGGAGATGCCCGATGAGTGCCAGCCGTGACGTAGGCTTTTTCAGCGAAACTCTGGCCAACCGCGATGCGGAACTATTTGGGGCCATCACCAAAGAACTGGGCCGTCAGCGCCACGAGATCGAGCTGATTGCATCCGAAAACATCGTTTCGCGCGCCGTGATGGAAGCGCAGGGTTCGGTGATGACCAACAAATATGCCGAAGGCTATCCGGGCAAGCGCTATTACGGCGGCTGCCAGTACGTGGATATTGCCGAAAACTTGGCGATTGATCGCGCCTGCCAGTTGTTTGGCTGTTCTTTTGCGAACGTGCAGCCCAATTCGGGCAGCCAAGCCAACCAAGGCGTGTTCTTGGCCCTGTTGCAACCGCATGACACCATCTTGGGCATGAGCCTTGATGCTGGCGGCCACCTGACCCATGGGGCGGCGCCAAACCAATCGGGCAAATGGTTCAAAGCCATCCAATACGGCGTGCGCGCGCAAGATTTGCAGTTGGATTATGACCAAGTACAGGCGCTGGCGACCGAGCATAAGCCAAAGCTGATTATTGCAGGCGGCAGCGCTATACCGCGTATCATCGATTTTGCGCGGATGCGCGAAATTGCCGATTCGGTCGGCGCATACCTGTTGGTGGATATGGCGCATTTCGCGGGTCTTGTGGCCGCGGGCCTGTACCCCAGCCCCTTCCCCCATGCCCATGCGGCCACCACAACCACGCATAAAACCCTGCGCGGCCCGCGCGGCGGCATGATCCTGACCAATGACGAGGCGCTGGCGAAAAAGTTCAACTCGGCGATTTTCCCTGGTATTCAGGGCGGCCCGCTGATGCACGTGATTGCCGCCAAAGCAGTGGCTTTCGGCGAGGCGCTGCGCCCCGAGTTCAAAACCTATCAGGCGCAAGTGATCAAAAACGCGCAAGCGCTGGCTGATCAGTTGATGAAGGGCGGGCTTGGCACTGTGACATCGGGGACAGACACCCACTTGATGTTGGTTGATTTGCGCCCCAAAGGCGTCAAGGGCAACGCCACCGAAAAGGCCCTTGGCCGCGCCCATATCACCTGCAACAAAAACGGTATTCCGTTTGATACCGAAAAGCCCGCCATCACCAGCGGCATCCGTTTGGGAACCCCAGCAGGCACCACACGCGGCTTTGCCGAAGATGAGTTCCGCCTGATCGGCGATTGGATTGTCGAAGTGGTGGACGGGCTGGCCAAGAACGGCGAAGACGGCAACGGCGCTGTCGAAGCATCGGTCAAAGCCCGCGTTGAGGCGCTGTGCGAGAAGTTCCCGATCTATCCGGATTTGTGAGTGACGGGGCGGGGGTAAGGCCCTTATAAGTGCGAAAATATTATCGCGGCGACGCTGGCTTAGGCCACTGTCGCCGTTTTATTTGGGTGTGCGAAAAGCGAGCTTTGGGTTTACAGGGTTGGCATCCGCGGCGTCCAAGCGCGCCAATGCGAATAGCCCACAACCAACTGATCATTTTTAATCAGGCGGCATCAAACCACAGTATAACCTTAAGATAAGTACAAATATAGTCGAAATGTTCGAAATGTGCCCAAAATGGTTAGGAAAGAAAACTATCTTCTCTCGTATACGAACTAGGTGTTTGGTCCCAGCATTTGATGGATCGGATTTAGAATGAATCGCTCTGGTTCGGATGTCCATATCTTGCAGATATATTCGTAAGGCGTGAGGCCGCTGAGGGTCTTGAGTCTGCGCCCAAAGTTGTATGCAGCCATGAAGTCAG
>CAMAWZ010000036.1 GCA_945861995.1 Pseudorhodobacter antarcticus | reverse complement strand
GCCCTTTTTGCTTGGGGGCGTGCGTTAAGTGTTGACAAATTTTGTCGGAATATATTGACGCGGGCTGCGCGGTTTGCTATTCTTTAGTGAATTAGTCGGAATATGTGCGGCTGACGCACCCAATAACCCGCGCGAGATGGTGTTCAAATTGGCCAAAGGCGTGCGCCGCCCGTGCCCAAGGGAGACACGTCCGCGCGGCGTTTGGAAGGATTTGTTAATTTCCGCGACTTTGCGGATTTGGTTAGATGTGTTTTGTGAAGGCACGCAACCCACACTTACGAGCCAAGTCTTAATGCAACGTGGACTACTTGGATAACTTCCAACAAGCGGTTGCCGCAGCCTTTCTATCGGGAAAACCTGAAAGACATCCATAAAGTGAATCGTCGTATTCAACAAGAATTTCCCAAGTTAAAAAGAAATCTGCTTTTTTCACTTTATCGATAATCTCCCCCTCAATGACAATTTGAACAGCATCATAACCGCTTATGTCAGAAGTCTGAGAAAAAGCTGACACACTCGATAAGGTTAACGCAATTATTGTAAGAGTAATTTTCTTCATGTCATCTCCTATAAGTATTTTTCTTAAAATAAAAAACCATCTCCCTGACGCACCCTTGTCTCAAAATGATCGGTCATCCCCCCTCAATACACCACTACCGCCCGAATACTTTTCCCCTCATGCATCAGATCAAACCCCTTGTTGATATCCTCCAATGGCAGAATATGCGTAATCAGGCTGTCAATCTCGATCCGCCCGTCCATGTACCAATCGACAATCGTCGGCACATCGGTGCGGCCGCGCGCGCCGCCGAAAGCTGTGCCTTTCCAGACGCGGCCTGTGACCAGTTGGAAGGGGCGGGTTTCGATCACTGCGCCTGCGGGGGCGACGCCGATGATGATCGACTGGCCCCAGCCGCGGTGGGTGCATTCCAGCGCGTCGCGCATGACTTTCACGTTGCCCGTGCAGTCAAACGAATAATCCGCGCCGCCGATTTTATCGAATGGCGCTTTGGTAAGATCAACAATGGCCTGCACGACCGAGCCTTCGATTTCTTTCGGGTTGATGAAATGGGTCATCCCAAACTTCTCGCCCCACGCCTTTTTGTCGTTGTTCAGATCAACGCCAATAATCATCCGCGCGCCTGCCATTTTCAGGCCTTGGATGACGTTCAGGCCAATACCGCCAAGGCCGAAGACCACTGCCGTGGCATCATGTTCGACCTTAGCCGTGTTCAGCACCGCGCCGATGCCCGTGGTCACGCCGCAGCCGATGTAGCAGATTTTGTCAAACGGCGCGTCATCGCGCACTTTGGCAAGGGCGATTTCGGGCACAACGGTGTGGTTGGCAAAGGTCGAGCAGCCCATATAGTGATAGATCGGAGTGCCATCCAGCATGGAAAAGCGGCTTGTGCCATCGGGCATCAGGCCTTGGCCTTGGGTGGCGCGAATGGCGGTGCACAGGTTGGTTTTGCGCGACAGGCAAGACGGGCATTCGCGGCATTCGGGGGTATATAGCGGGATCACATGATCGCCGACTTTCAGCGATTTTACCCCTGGCCCCACGGCAATAACAACGCCCGCGCCTTCGTGTCCCAGTATCGCGGGAAACAGCCCTTCGGGATCTGCGCCCGACAAGGTGAATTCATCGGTATGGCAAATGCCCGTGGCCTTAATCTCGACCAGAACCTCGCCTTCCTTTGGGTCGGCCAGATTGACCTCCATCACAGTCAAAGGTTGGCCTGCAGCAAGGGCGACAGCGGCACGGGTACGCATGAGTAAACTCCTGATTTGGTTGGGCGCATTGCGCGCAGACTGGCGCAGCGTGTTTTCAAAAGCAACTGGAATCACGGCAAAAGCACCTTGCAGGGCGGCGGTGAATGCGGCACCTTGCTGCGCAGTAAGCGGAGGGAAGTCGATGCAAAAATGGGCTTTGGCGGGCGCTGCGGCGTTGCTGATGGCGGGCTGTGCCAGCCCTGCGCCGCAAAATTTGGGGGATGATATGGTGGCCAGTTGCGGGGCGGAAGATTTGCAAAACTTGATCGAGCAGCCAAAAGCGGTGTTGGAGACGATGCGCTTTTCGCAGCGGATCCGCGTCATAACCCCCGGCATGGCGGTGACGATGGATTTTGCGCCAAACCGCCTAAACATCCATGTGTCAGACGCGGGTATCATCACAGCACTGCGGTGCGGCTAAGATGTTATACGCTGCATTTAAAGGGTTTTTGGTCTCGATCAGCCTGATCCTTGCGATCGGCGCGCAGAACGCTTTTGTGCTGCGCCAAGGATTGCGGCGCGAACACGTCTTTGCGGTGGTTGCTGTCTGCGCGCTGTCGGATGCGATTTTAATCGCGGTGGGCGTGGTTGGATTTGGTGCGATTTCTGCCGCGTTGCCCGCCGCTGCCGAGGTGATGCGCTGGGGCGGGGCTGCGTTTTTAGCCGTTTATGGCGCGCTGCGGTTTAAGGCAGCGCTGGCGGGCGGGGCGGCTTTGATACCGCAAGAGGGGGCCAGCGCATCGCTGCGGTCGGTTCTGGTGACGTGCCTTGTGCTGACATGGGCCAACCCGCATGTCTATTTGGATACTGTGGCGCTGATCGGCTCGATTGCTGCGCAATATGACCCTTACCGATTGGAATTTGGTATCGGGGCGGCCAGTGGCAGTTTTGTGTTTTTCAGCGCCCTGGGCTATGGCGCGCGGTTGCTTGCGCCGGTATTTCAGCGCCCCCGTGCATGGGTCGTGCTGGAGGTGATCGTGGGCGCGGTGATGTGGGCCATTGCGCTGTCGCTGGTTTTTGGCGGATGAAGCTGACCGATTTGGGCCAGACCAAATGGGGCATCTTATGGATGCTGGCCTCGGGGCTGTCATTTGTGGTGCAAAACGGGATTGTGCGGTATTTGGGCGATGATTTGCCTGCGCTGCAATCGGCCTTCATCCGCTTTGTTTGGGGCGTTTTGCTGCTGGCGCATATGCTGCCCAAATTGCGCGCCAATGTGCCGCGCGGCGCGGTGGGCTTGCTGGTGTGGCGGGGTGTGTTTCACGCGCTGGCGGTGGTTTTGTGGTTTTATGCCATTGTCCGCATCCCCTTGGCGCAGGTCACCGCGATTGGATATTTGAACCCTGTCTTGATGCTGTTGGCCGCTGGCTTGCTGCTGGGAGAGGGGCTGCGCCTGCGCCGTGCTTTTGCGGTTGCGGTGGCGCTGGTGGGCGCATTGATTGTGCTGCGGCCCGGGTTTCAGACCCTGATCGATGGGCATTACGCGCAAATTGGCGCGGCGGTGGCCTTTTGCGGCAGTTATCTTTTGGCAAAACGCCTTAGCGCAAGCGTGGATTCATCGGTCATCGTGGCGATGATGTCGCTGGTTGTGTCGGTGCTGCTTGCGCCCTTTGCTTGGGCGGTGTGGCAACCTGTCACCTTGGCCCAAGTGCTGTGGCTGGGCGCGGTGGCGCTGGCGGCAACGGGCGGGCATTACGCGATGACGCGGGCGTTTCGCGCGGCCCCTTTGGCGGTGACGCAGCCTGTGACTTTTTTGCAATTGGTCTGGGCCAGCCTGTTGGGGGCGGCCATGTTTGGCGAGGCGCTGGACGGCTATGTGCTGCTGGGCGGCGCGGTGATTATCGGGGCGATTTCGTGGCTGGCGTGGCGCGAACATCTGGACGCGGCAGCAGTGAAAGAACAGACCGAGCGAGTAGCGCGCGCTGGGGTGATCGGGCCTTAACGGCTTTTGCCTAGGGTTTGGCCAAAGCGCTAGCCCAAGGAACCCCAAATGCCCGATACAACGCCCATTTTGCAATTGCCGTATATTCTGCCGTCCCAAGCGCAAAAACACGTCACCCATAACGAGGCGATCCGCGTTTTGGATGTGCTGGTGCAACTTGCCGTGAGCGCGCGCAATTTGGGCGCGCCGCCTGCCAGCCCTGCGCAGGGGGATCGCTATATTATCGCCGCAGGTGCAAGTGGCGCATGGGCTGGCAAGGTTGGCCAGATTGCCCTGTTCGAGAACGGCGCATGGCAGTTCTTTGTGCCAAGTGAAGGCTGGACGGCATGGGTGACATCCGAGCAGGTCTTGGCCAGCTACAACGGCGCGGTATGGGTCTCGCAAGCGGATGCGCCGTTGATCGTGGGGCAGCTTGGCATCTCGGCCACGGCTGATGCGAATAATCGCCTCTCGCTGTCCTCGCCCGCCACGCTGCTAAACCACGCGGGGGCGGGGCATCAGGTAAAGGTGAACAAGGCCGCAGTTGGTGATACTGCAAGCCTTTTGTTTCAAACGGGCTTTTCTGGGCGGGCCGAAATGGGCACGGCGGGCAATGATGACTTTTCCATCACAGTCAGCGCCGATGGGGCCGCGTTCGTGACGGGATTGTCGATTGCGTCGGCCACAGGCGCGGTGACGCTGCCTGCAGCATTGCGATTGGGCGGGCAGGCCAGTGATCCCGCCGCGCCGCCTGATGGTACGATCTGGCTGAACAGCACCACAGGCGAAGTGAAACTGCGCAGCGCGGGCGCGACTGTTGTGATTGCCACGGGCGGCATTGGGCTGACCGATGGCGACAAAGGCGATATGACGGTCAGCGCGAATGGCACTGTTTGGACAGTGGACGCAGCGGCGATCACCAATGCAAAACTGGCCAATATGCCAAGCGCCACGTTTAAAGGGCGGGTGGCCGCAGGGTCTGGCCCTGCAACCGATATTACCGCAGCCGAAGCGGCCGGCATCCTGCCCGTCTTTACAGCAACAGAAAAAGGGCTTGCGCCCGCCTCCAGCGGGGGCACCACCACTTTCCTGCGCGCAGATGGCACTTGGGCCGCGCCAGCGGGCGGCGGTGGCGGGGCGACATTGCCCGCTTTGGGCATAAGCGCGTCTGCGGCGCAATTGAACACTGCCGCGTCAGCCTTTCCAAACGCACTGCTGATGGGCGATGCAGGTAATTTGGCAAGAGGCGCGGGCGAAGTTACTTCGGCGGCTGCTTGGCCTGCATCCGTGGTGACCAGCGGCGTCACGGCCACGAAAACCGCCACGGGTTTTACCGCCGACGGCACCCCTTGGGTGGAATACACTGTCAACGGGACGGCGACATCGACGGCAGGTCTTATGTTTTATGCACAGGCCGCGCCATTTATCAGCGCCGCCGCAGGTCAGGTCTTTACCTTTGGTGCGGTGATGAGCCTTGAGTCCGGTTCTGCAATTGGGGCAGTCGGTGCACGGCTGGACTTTCAGGGGTACAGCACCACAACGGGCGGAACCCTACTTGAGGCGCAAGGCACTGCCTTGATTAACAGCACTCAAAGCAGCGTGGCACAAGCAAGCTATACCGTGGCCAATGTTGGCACCCTTGGGGTACGGTTGGTGGCACTACTGCGCTTGGTCACTGGAGCCGTCTTTACCAATGCCGTGTACCGTTTTTCGGCAGTGCAGTTGGATCGTGGGCCAAGCAGGCTGACCTATCGATATCTGCCAGCCGCCCCCGCGCAGGCGCGCAGTGCGATGGGTATTTTGCCAACCATCCCTGCGTGGGCATCGGTGACAAGTGCGGGCGCGATTGAGCAAGGCTCTGGTATCGTCTCGGTGGCGGTGAGCGGTGGCACCTTTACGGTGACTTTGGCGACAGCGATGCCAAACACCACGTATGGTGTGCTGGTCACGCCTTTGCTCGCCGCTACGGCCGCGCGGTTTGCAACCATCTCTGCCCGCACGAACACGCAATTCACGATCAGTTTTTGGAACGCCAGCAACGTTGCAGCCAGCAGTGGCTTTTCGGTTGCTGTATTGGGCGCATAAAGGAGGTCTTTGATGAATTTGGTTTATCCCGTGGGGCGTGGCGCAGTGGCTTTGGTCAGACCCGCCCCCGACTTTGACGGCGATTTGCAAGCCTTGGCTGCATTGGCCGTGCCAACGGGCGCGTCTTGGCGGCTGGTCGATGTGCCCGATGCGCCGCAAGATCAATGGCGATGGACAGATCATGGCCCCCTTGATCTGGCCCCGCCGATGGCCCCGTATTTGCCGCGCGAAGTGTTTTGCGTGGCGTTGATGTCCCTTGGCATTTTGACCGAGCAAGAGGCCAGCAGCGCAGCCTTGGGGGCTTGGCCGCCCACATTTGACGTGGTTCTAGACGGGAAGGATTTGCTTGATCGCCTGAGCCTGAAAAACCAATGGGCGGGCGCACAAATGATCACACGCGACGGGGCGATCGTGACCGATTTGCTTGCATTTCTTGCCCGCAGCGGCGGGCTGAGCCCAGACGAGATTGTGGCTGTGCAAGCGAAAATTTTTGCCCCAACTGACAGCGAGTTGTAGGGTTGGTTTACAGCTGAAAATAGGGCATGAGTGCTGCCGTTTTATTGACAATCAAAGCGGCGATGCGTAAACTTGCCACAGGTTTTGAGGGCAAGTTTATGAAAATCGCAATGATTGGCACGGGTTACGTGGGCCTTGTTTCTGGAGTGTGTTTTTCGGATTTTGGGCATGACGTTGTCTGCGTGGACAAAGACCCTGCAAAAATTGCCAAATTGCAATCGGGCCAAGTGCCAATTTTCGAACCTGGCCTGCAGGTCTTGATGGCTAAAAATGTAGCGGCTGGTCGGCTAAACTTTACGCTTGATCTGGCCAGCGCTGTGGTGGGCGCGGATGCGGTATTCATTGCCGTTGGAACGCCCACGCGGCGCGGTGATGGTCATGCCGATCTGACCTATGTTATGGCCGCCGCAGCCGAAATTGGGGCCGCATTGACGGGTTATGCCGTGATTGTGACCAAATCCACTGTGCCTGTTGGTACCAACCGCAAGGTATTCGAAGCGGCAATGGCGGCCAACCCTGCCGCGCAAATGGACGTGGCGTCGAACCCTGAATTCCTGCGCGAAGGCGCGGCAATTGACGACTTCATGCATCCTGACCGTGTGGTTGTGGGGGTGGAAACGGAACGCGCGAAAAAGATAATGGCGGATGTGTACCGCCCCCTTTTCCTGCGCGAATTTCCCGTTGTTTACACGGGTCTTGAAAGCGCCGAAATGATCAAATACGCCGCCAATGCCTTTTTGGCGGCCAAAATCACATTCATCAACGAAATCGCCGCCCTGTGCGAAAGGGTGGGGGCTGATGTTAAGGATGTCGCCAAAGGCATGGGCATGGACGGGCGCATTGGCAATAAGTTTTTGCACGCAGGCCCAGGCTATGGTGGCAGTTGTTTTCCAAAAGATACCAAGGCATTAGCCCGCATCGGCCAAGAACATGCGGTGCCAATGCAAATCACCGAAACAGTGATTAAGGTGAATGAGGAAATCAAACGGCGGATGCTGGATAAGATTGTCGATCTGTGTGACGGGCAGGTGAACGGCAAGACAATCGCAGTGCTGGGGGTGACGTTCAAACCCAATACCGATGACATGCGCGAGGCCCCGTCGCTGACGATCGTTCCCGCCTTAGTGGGGGCAGGGGCCAAAGTGCGGGTGTGTGATCCGCAAGGCCAGCACGAAGGCGAAGCGCTGCTGCCCGGTGTGAAATGGTGTGAAACCCCCTATCAGGCTGCCCAAGGCGCGCAGGCCGTTGTATTGCTGACCGAATGGAACGAATTTCGCGCGATGGATCTGGGCAAACTGGCGCGCAAAATGGAAACCCCCCGCATGGCCGATTTGCGCAATGTCTATTCGAAAGGCGAGGCGGTGGAGGCTGGCTTTGAAACCTATGTCTCGGTCGGGCGGTAGGGGCTATAGAATAAAATCGCCCGCCGTCAGCCTGTGAAGGCCAGTCAGAAAAATCACCGCCTCTGATCTGGCGTTGGCATCTACATCGATAAACACCAAAGTATAGTCGCGCGAGGTTCCCGCAAAATCAAAGCGCTTGTAGTAAATGTCGCCTTGGGGCGAGGAGCCGTGTGCGCGGGTGCCGTCAAAGGTAAAGATGTTGTTGCCCGCAAGTTTTAGGCTGGCATCTATCGCGGATAGGTCAATTTTGTCTTGCCCTGAGATGAAGTCAAAAATCACGTCGGTGGTGCTAGCCTGGGCTGTCATCTCGCGGGTCGAGGTGAATTGAAACTGGTCGGCCCCGCTATCGCCAAATAAAAAGTCCCGCCCTGCGCCCCCGATCAGGCGATCGTCGCCCGCCCCGCCATACAGCGCGTCATTCCCTTCATCGCCAGCTAAAAGGTCGGCGTCGCCGCCGCCATAAAGGCTGTCCATCCCATCACCGCCGATCAGCCAATCGGCCCCTGCATCACCAAACAGGGCGTCGCGGTCTGCGCCGCCATTCAGCGTGTCATCGCCATCATCACCGCGCAAGGTATCGGCGCCCCATTGCCCTGCCAACACATCGTTGCCGCCGCCGCCTTCGATCCAATTGCCCGCGCCATCCCCGCTGATGCGATCATCAAAGCTGCTGCCCAAAAGCCCCTCAATGTCAATCAGGCTGTCGCCCAAGGCATCGCCCAAATCAATGCCGACATCGCGCAGGTCTAGCCAGACGGCGCTGGTGGCATCGCTGTAACTGGCAAAGTCAAACCCTGCGCCGCCAATCAGCGTATCGGCCCCCGCACCGCCAATAAGCGTGTCATTGCCTGCATTACCCAAAAGGCTGTCATCGCAGCCGCGGCCCTGTAGCAGATCATCGCCCGCCCCGCCGTCAAAGCTGTTAGGGCTGGCGTCGCCCGCTAAAACGTCGGCGCTGGCCGATCCGATAATTCCTTCGACCGCGTCGAATGTATCGCCCAAGGCATCGCCCGTGTTCAGGCTGGGGGTTTGCAAATCGATCCGCAGGGCGGGGCCAAGGCTGTAATTGGCCCAGTCTACCCCCGCGCCGCCGCGCAGCATATCTGCCCCCGCGCCGCCGATAAGGGTGTCATTTCCATCGCCGCCCTCTAGCGTGTCTGCCCCAGCCTCGCCGCGCAGCAGATCGCTGCCCAAACCGCCCATCAGGTAATCCGCACCTGCGGCCCCGATCAACGTATCGTCAAAGGCGCTGCCGATAATGCCCTCGATCTCGCGCAGATCATCGCCCGCGGCAAAGCCAGCGTTCTGGGCGGGATTGGTCAGGCTGGCGATCAGCCCCGCCGTGGCGGCGCTGTAATCGGCGAAGTCTGTTCCTGCGCCGCCCACCAGCGTATCGGCCCCCGCCCCCCGATAAGCCAATCATCCCCATCGCCGCCCAGTAGGATATTGGCCGCGCTATCGCCGGTAAGTGTATCAGCAAAGGCGCTGCCAAGGATGCCTTCTATCGCGATATAGCTGTCGCCCGCAGCATCCCCTGTATTTGCGGCGGGATTGGCCAGATTTGCCACAACCCCCCTGCCCGCCCCCGCATAGGACGCAAGATCACTGCCCGCCCCGCCGTCTAGCATATCAGCGCCGCCTGCGCCCTCGAGCAGATCGTTTCCGCCTTGGCTGAGCAGTGTATCTGCGCCCGCTGTACCAAATAGGCTGTCATTGCCGCTGCTGCCTTGGGTGCTTGGGGGCGGCCCGATGCCGCCGACATCACCCGACAGGGGCACATTATACACCCACAGTCCCGTTTGGCCCGTATTGCCCACTTTGCTGGGCAGGGCCAGCAAAGCGGCGTCATTACCCGACCCCGCAAGCGGTGTGATCGCGCCGCCGTTGTCCATGCGCAGGGCTGTTGTGGCAGGCATCCCGCCCAAGCCAGCCCAACCGCCGCGACATCACCCGCTGTCCAAAGAATGCTGTCATAGCGCAGCACAATATCCATGCCGCCCGCGCCGCGATCAAACAGTTGGATTTGAAATGTGTTGGTCAGATCTGCATTGCGCCGGTAAAACCCCACCTCAGCCCAAGTGATCGTAACCACATCATTCGCGCCGTCTATGTCCACCCAAATTGGCCCGCTTTCACTGCCTTCGCCATCAAGGCGGGTGTCGATATCTGCCATAAAGGCGGCGACAAAGGGTGTGGTCAGGCTGGCAGGCGCGGCCAAATAGCCGCTGGCAGGCCCCGCGCCAAAAGTGATAAAACCATCGGTCGCGACATAAAGCGCGGATGGGGCAAAATTGGCCCCACCAATGGCAAAGCCGTTTTCAAACACTGCCGAGGTGTCAATGGCAAATGCGCCATCATAGCTGCGGCCCAACAGAATTTCCCCAAACCCTGCCGCCCCGCCAAGCCCTGTTTGGGCCTGACCATTGCCCGTAATTGCACCCATGCCAATACCCAACTACCCAAGCAAAGGATGCGCGGATTGGGTAAACGACGGCTTAAATTCTTCCGCTTGGGGGCCGAGCTGCCGCGCAAATATGCCGCTGATTTGTGCTGCATTTGGCCAGCATTTGCGCCTTATTTTGGGGCAATTTTTCACGGATTTTTGGCAAAGGACGCAGCCCCGCCCAAATGCTGCCCCACGCGACAGCGCGTGGCTTGGCTAGATGCGGGCATTGGCTTGTCTCAACTGTCGAAGGATTGGGATGCAGATTACTTACACATCGTCGCTGCTCGCCAGTTCGTTTGGCTTTAGCGATATTTCTTCCTCGCTTGCCACTGTGACAATGCAAGGCACGCTGCGGCTGATCTTTTCGGCGCGCGATGGCAATTTGTTGTCCACGCTGAATTTGGGGGCCGCGCCAGGTGCCAGCCCACAAGGTGATGTGGTTTTTGCTGCGCAAATTGGGCCAGATTTTGCCTATCAGACCACTGCAACCCTGCCGCGTCTGTTCAATATGTCGGCCTTTAACGCGCCTTTGGTGATGAACACTGTGTTGGCCAATGGCACGCCGAATTGGGCGCAAACTGTGATGTCGCCGCAGGGTTTCAGCATTACAGATGCAAGCGCGGCGCAGGTTTTGGAATTTGCCAGTGGGGATTGGCTGGCGCTGGCGCAGCGCCTGTCATCGGGGCTAACGCTGCACCGGCTGTCTGACAGTGGCGGCCTGTCTGCGCCAATACACCTTGTCGATACGCCGAAAACTTTTTTGAACGGCATCAGCGATACCGCGACGATCGCGCGCGGGGGAGATCTGCTGCTTTTGACCCTGTCGGCGCAGGAAAGCGGGATTTCAACCCACCTTATTGGCGCGGACGGCGCGGTGGAATGGATTGACAGTTACGGTGCGCAAAATGGCATGGCCATGTCGGGGCCGTCTATGCTGCAAGTGGTGCAGATCGGCGGTGTGGATTTTGCCGTTGTCGCGGCTACGACGTCGTCGTCGCTCACAGTGCTGCGCATCAATGCGATGGGGGTCATCTTTGAAACAGATCATGTCATAGATACGCGCGACACCCGATTTGCCAATATCGCGGCTTTCGATGGCTTTGTTGCGCAGGGCCGCTTTTTCATCGTGGCGGGTGGCACCGATTCTGGCCTAACCCTAATTGAGCTTTTGCCAAATGGTAGCCTATCGCATGTGGATACCTTTGTGCTGGAAGGCGGAATTGGACTGACTGCGATCACCGCGATAAAGGCGCAGGTGATGGGCAGTCAGGTTGCTGTATTTTTGGTGGATAGCGGGGCGGATCAAATCTTTCGCTATGATCTTGCTTTGGGCAATCTGGGCGGGCGCATTGCGGCAAGTGGCGGGGTTGCCACGGGCACAGGCGCGGATGAGCGGCTGCTTGGCAGCGCAAATGCTGATGCAATCCATGCAGGCGGTGGCGCAGATTTTTTGCATGATGGGGCCGGGGCCGATACCCTGACGGGCGGGGCGGGCGAGGATGTTTTTATCTTTGATCGCGATGGCAGCGTGGATCGCATAACCGATTTTCAAGACGGGGTTGATCGGTTGGATGTGTCAAGCTGGGGGCGAATCTATTCGGCCCAGTCTTTGCTGATTACATCGACCGCGACGGGGGCAGAGATTGCCTTTGGGGACGAGCGGTTGATTATCACCTCGGCGGCGGGCGGGCCGCTGGCAACCTCGGCCTTTTCGGATGCCGATTTTATCTTTTAAATGCCCCGCCGCTGCGCCAAGATGTCCGATAACGGAGGGTGAAAATGGCGCAGCATGTTTTGGTGACGGGGGGTGCAGGGTATATTGGCGCCCATGCGTGCAAGGCCTTGGGCCGTGCGGGGTTTGTGCCTGTGGCATTTGACAACTTTGCAACAGGCTGGCGCGAGGCGGTGAAATTTGGCCCCAGCGTTGAGGGCGATTTGATGAACCCCGCCGATATTGCGGCAGCCTTTGCGCAATACCGCCCCGTGGCTGTGATGCATTTTGCGGCGCTGTCTTTGGTGGGCGAGTCGATGTCTGATCCTGCAAAATACTGGCGGGTGAATGTCAACGGCGCGCTGAACCTGATGGAAGCGGCCGTAGCGGCGGGCTGTTTGAACTTTGTCTTCTCGTCCACCTGTGCCACATACGGCGACCAAGACGGCGTGGTACTGACCGAAGATACCCCCCAGCGCCCGATCAATTCATACGGGGCATCCAAACGCGCTATCGAGGAAATGTTAGCCAATTTTGGCGCGGCTTTTGGGCTGCAACACGTGATCTTCCGCTATTTCAATGTGGCGGGGGCAGATCCAGATGGCGAGGTGGGCGAACAGCACCGGCCTGAAACCCATCTGATCCCGCTAATGCTGGATGCGGTCGATGGCCGCCGCCCCGCGCTGACTGTGTTTGGCACCGATTACCCCACGCCCGATGGCACCTGTTTGCGCGATTATGTGCATGTCTGCGATTTGGTCGATGCACATGTTTTGGGTTTGAACTGGCTTTTGGAAGGGCGCGGCAGCAGTGCATTTAACCTTGGCTCTGGAACAGGCTTTTCCGTGCGCGAGGTGATTGCAGCGGCGGGCGCGGTTACCAACCGCCCCGTGCCTGTAATATATGGCGCGCGCCGCGCGGGCGATGCCGCAGCCTTGGTGTCTGGGTCAGACCGCGCGCGCAGTGTATTGGGATGGCAGCCCCAACGCAG